>JAGXST010000101.1 GCA_018335555.1 Actinomycetota bacterium
CGGCGTCGAGCGGCGCCGCCGTGAACGCCGTGCCATAGGTCCACACGAACAGCACCGACGGCACGACCAGCCAGGCCGCAGCCCGGCCGTTGCGGCCGAACAGCGCGACCGTGAGCAGTAGCAGCGACGGTCCCAGCCACCAGAACGTCGCGAGGTTGATCACCGTCGTCCACGGGGTGTCCCCCACCACCAGCCACAGGCCGAACACCAGCACGGTGAACAGCGTGTAGGCCACGGCGACCGCGTGCAGGGTCCGGCCGCGGTCGGGCCGGTCCGGCACCGTGCGCATCAGGCGAACGCCCTCAATCGGGGGCCTGACCGAGCACGTGCACCATCACACGGTTCGTGCCGCCATGGCCACCGGGGATGCCCGACACGATCACCACGGTGTCGCCACGCACGCCGTACCCCTTTTCGAGGCAGACCTCCTCGGCAGCCAGGATCAGGTCGCGGGAGTGGTCCTTCATCGGCACCACGGTGCCGTTGGTCCCCCACATCAGGGCCAGGCGCCGAACCGTCGACTCCTCGGTGGTGAGGCCGATCACGGGTTGCTTCGGCCGGAACTTCGACACCAACTGCACCGACTTGCCCGAGAAGGAGAACACCAGGATCGCGGTCGCGTCGACGTCGTCGGCGACCTGCTTCGCCGCCTTGGCCACGACCCGGCCCAGCACCTGTCCGGTCTCGGGCGGTGTCGAGTGCACGCGGCCCGACGCGCCCTCGGCCACCTCGATGATGCGGGCCATGGTGCGGACGGCCTCGACCGGGAACCGTCCGGCCGCCGTCTCGCCGGACAGCATGACGGCGTCGGTGCCGTCGAAGATCGCATTGGCGACGTCCGACGCCTCGGCGCGGGTCGGTCGGGGGTTGCGGATCATGGAGTCGAGCATCTCGGTGGCGGTGATGACCGGCTTGCTGTAGCGGTTGGCGAGGTCGATCATCTCCTTCTGGATGGCCGGCACCTTCTCCGGGCCGACCTCGACGCCGAGGTCGCCGCGCGCGACCATCACCGCGTCCGTCTCGCGGATGATCGCCTCGAGGTTGTCGACCGCCTCGGGGCGTTCGAGCTTGGCGACGATCGGCTGGTCGCCCCCGAGCGAACGGACCAGGTCCCGGACCTCGCGTACATCCTCGGGCCGGCGCACGAACGACAGGGCGATCCAGTCGACGCCGATCTCGACCATCGTCGCGACGTCCTCGCGGTCCTTGTCGGTCAGCGACTTGGCCGACACCGCCACACCCGGCAGATTGACGCCCTTGCGTGACTTCGCCGGGCCACCGGCCACGACCCGGGCGTGCACCCGGTTGCCGTCGACCTTCGACACGACCAGGCGCAGCAGGCCATCGTCCAGCAGGATCAGGGCGCCCGGGTCGACGTCCCCGGCAAGACCCTCGTAGACCACGGGCAGCACCGGAACGCCGTTGCGTTCCTCGTAGCGTTCCAGCGTCTCGACCCCGGCGATCAGCACGACCTCGCCGCCGTCGACCAGCGTCACGCCGTCGTCGGGGACGATGCCGAGCCGGATCTTGGGGCCCTGCAGGTCACCCAGGCTGCCGACGTTGCGGCCCACCTCGGCAGCGACGGCGTGGATCCGGTCGAGCCGCCGCTTGTGGTCCTCCTTGGTGCCGTGGGAGAAGTTGAGGCGCACGACGTCGACGCCGGCGGCGATGGCGGCGCGTAGGCGATCCGGGTCGTCGAGCGCGGGACCCAGGGTGGCGACGATCTTGGCACGGCGCACGAAAGCCTCTACAGCTGCGGGGGGCGGGAGCGGAAGTCGGCATCGTAGAGCGCCGGCCACCCATCGTCCGCGCGCCACCACACCGTCGGACCGGGGATCAGTCCGCCGCCTCGTCCCCCGGTTCGCCGCCGTCGTCGGGATCAGCGGTCGGCGAGGGCCTCGGGGGTCGCTCGGCCGTCACCCGGGCCGCCGACGCGATCGCCCGCTCGAGCACCGCCGCGTCGCCGCGGTCACCCGCCGTGAACACGAAGACGTCCTCGGCCAGGCCGACCGCATCGACCGCCTCGACCGCCTCGTCGACGAACCGTGCCACCATCGGGCCGAGGGCCAGCTCCCACCGCACCGTCCAGGCCACCACCGTGGCGTCCTGGAGCCGGTTGCCGCCCAGCGCCGCGCGTGGTGCGAGCAGGACGAGGCCCGCCTCCTCGGCGGTCTGCAGCAGGCCTCCGGGTTGCCAGCCGACGTCGAGGATCAGTACCTCCGCCTCGGCGTCGACCACATCGGACACGGCCGTCGCCGCCGCGTCCGCCGACTGGGGCAGCCACTCGAGCAGCGGTGTGCCGGCGAGACCCTCGCGGACCCCGTCGCGGAAGCGCTGCGCGCCGAGTCGGTCAGGTGCGACGACGAGCGCCACGGGGCCGTCCCCGGCCGCAGCCGCAGCCGCGGCACCCACCACCCGACCGAGCTCCTCGAAGCGGACGTCGACGACGCGCACGTTGTCGGGCAGTTCGCTCGACACACCCGGTACCACGCAGAAGGTCCGCTCGGGGTGACGTGACGCGAGCGGGTTGGCCAGTCGCATCACGTCGTCGCCGACGAGGCACACCAGCTCCGTTCCGCGGTCGATGAGCAGCCGGGCGAGGTCACCGACGAACTCGCGACCGTCGGCCCGCACCGAGCGAAGCTGGGTGACCTCGCCGGGCAGCCCGTCCTGGAGGGGACGCATCGCGGCGTCGAGCTGGGCGGCCTGTGGGTCCCCGTCACCAGCGGCGGGCGGCAGGACGATCCCCACCCGGAGCCCCGCCGGGCCCGTCGCGGTCGGCGACGGCTCGGGTGCCGGGACCTTCTCGGGGGCCGGCTCGTCGCCCGTGCAGCCGACGAGACCCAGTGAGACCAGGCCGGCCACCACGACCAGACTCCGCAGCCGCCGCGACATGACCCTCCCGAGCTTTGTCCGAGCTGTTCTCCGCGGACCGGCAGAGCTGAGCTGTCCCGCCCCGCGCCCGCGTAGGCTACCCCCGGGCCCGTCCCGGCCCGGCCGCGTCCGCCCCGCATCGAAAGTGCCACCGTGTCCGCAGTCACCGTCCTCGACGATCCGGTCGCCGGCATCCAACTCGCCTCCCTGCGCGACGAGCGGACCACGCCGGAACACTTCCGCCACCACGCGCAACGGTTGGGAGCCATGCTGGCGCTGCGCGCCGTCGCCGACCTCCCCGCCGCCGAGTCCACGGTCCAGACCCCGCTCGGCCCCTCACCCGCCACCGGGCCGGGCCGCACCATCGTCGCGGTCCCGGTCCTGCGCGCCGGGCTCGGTCTGCTGCCCGGCGTGCACGACGTCCTGCCGACCGCCCTCGTCGGCATGATCGGCCTCGAACGTGACGCCGCGACGCTGCAGGCACGCCGGTACTACTTCAAGGTCCCGCCGCTCGACGGCGCGTGGGTGCTGGTGCTCGAACCGATGCTCGCCACCGGCGGGTCCGCCTCCGACGCCGTCAAGGCACTCGACGCCGAGGGCGCGGAACAGGTCACCGTCCTGTCCGTGGTCGCCACACAGCAGGGGGTCGACCGCATCCTCGACGAGAACCCTGGCGTGCGCATCGTCACCGCCGCGATCGACCCGCGACTCGACGAGAACGGCTACATCAATCCTGGTCTCGGCGACTTCGGCGACCGCCTCTTCGGCACCCCGCACTGACTTCGCTGGTGCTGGGTCCCCCTTCTCGCTCGCTGCGCTCGCTCGTCGCCCCCCACCACCAGACCCGCCCGCCAGATCGGTCAAGGCGATGCCCGTTCTCGGCGCGTCCATAGCACGCCGGCGGCGAGCAGGCTGGCGGCGGCCAGGATCGCCTGTGGCCGGTCGAGTGGCTCGGTGAGGGGCTGGGCGGGTCGGATGATCTGCAGCGTGTCGGCTCGGAGGCTGAGTCCGCCGCCGTCGTCGGGGTCGGTGCGACGGACGTGGCCGTCGAGTACGACGAGGTCGCCGCGTTGGTTGGGTCGGCCGAGCCCGGTGATGTCGTCGAGCAGGTCGGTCGGGAGCCAGACGCTGAGCCCGCTGTTGGTGCCTCTGTACTCACGGTGGGCGGGCAGCGGTCCGTAGCGCAGGGCGTAGTCGTCGTCGTTGACCAGGACCCAGGCGCCTCCGTCGCGATGGAGCAGGTCACCGACGAGTTCACCGGCGTAGCGGACGCGTCGGCCGTCGAACGCAGCGGGGCAGGCGACCATCATGGCCGAGGTGACACGGGCACCGGTGACAGGCATCGGGCTTGCGGCGGGCTCAGAACCGTTGCGTTCTCGACGACACTGCCTGTCGTCTGCGTCGACGACGTCCGGCAGGCCCGCGAGCTGCTCGAGCGGAGCGGCGGGTCGGTCGGTGACGCGGGGCACCGTGATCACGACCGCGAGGATGCCGGCGAGCAGCAGTACGGGGGCGACGAGCAGCCGTTTGGCGGGCTGACGGTGTGGCGCCATCAGGTGCGCCCTCTCACGAGCGCGGCCACGTAGCCCACGAGCACGAACGCCGCGATGAACTCGAGCCGGCCGAGCCACATCTGCACGATGTAGACCACCTGCAGCACGACCGGCATGTCGGGGGCGACGATGCCGACGGACAGGCCGACGTTGGCGGCGGCGGAGACGGACTCGAACAGCGCTTCGGTGATCTCCCACTCGCCGTAGATCAACGCGACGGCGGCACCGGCGAGGTAGGTGATGCCATAGAGCAGCAGGACGGTGGTTGCCGCCCGGGCAGTGTGGTCGCGAAGGATGTGCCGGCGTCCGCTGTGGTAGGTGGTGACCACGACGGCCGATTCGGGCATGAGGACACGCTTGAGGTCGTGGATGACGGCCTTGGTGGCAAGGCCGATCCGCATGGCCTTGATCCCGCCGGCCGTTGAGCCGGCCATACCTCCGAGCGCCATGACGATCACGACCGAGGCCGGCGCCAGCACCCCCCAGTCGCTGAGGAACAAGGTGCCGCTGTTGACCCCGAACCCGGTTCCGGTGTGCGCCGAGACCATGGTGAAGAAGCCCTTGCGGAACAGCGCGCCCGGTTCGGTGTAGGCCCCCGAGGCAGCCAGGCCGAACAGCGCGGCGCCGGTGAACCCGAGCGTGGTCAGCACGAGGCTGCGAACTTCGAGGTTGCGGACCAGCTCGCGGGTGTTCCCGACCCACAGTTGGTAGTGCAACGCAAACGACATGGTGCCCGCAATCATGAGCACGACGATGACTGCTTCGACGGTCGCCGAGTGGTAGTAGCCGATGGACTGCGAGGTCGGTGCGAAGCCGCCGGTGTCGAAGGCGGCGAAGAACAGGTTGATGGCATGCCACAGGCCGCGCCAGCCGCCGATCCCGGCCGCGTGCAGTGCGATGACCAGGGTGATGGTGCCGGCCGCGAGATAGGCGGCGGCGACGACGAAGATGAACCGTGCGGTGCGCACGACGTTGGGGACGATGCGTTCCTCGCGGCCCTCCGCGACATACAGGGTGCCCGCGCCCCCGCCGGCCGCCAGGACGGCAAGGACCACGATGACGATGCCTTGGCCGCCGGCGAAGTGGGTCAGGTGCTTGTAGAAGCTCATCGAGTACGACAGGTGGTCGAGGTCCTGGATGACCGACAGGCCCGAGGTGGTCAGCCCGGACATCGACTCGAACCAGGCGTCGACGAAGTCGGCGAAGTGACCTGACAGGTACAGCGGGATCGCGGCCAGCACGGAGCCGACGAGCCAGGCGAGGGCCACGACCACCGTGCCATGCGCCCAGTTGAGGGTCGCGCTGGTTGCCAGGCGCCACTCGGTGAGCTGACCGAATGCCACCGAGATACCCACCCCTGCCAACAACGCGCTCGCCGAGTTCCATTCACCCAGCAACAGCGCCAGCAGGGCCGGGATCGCCATCATCAACGACAGGCCGGTGGCCACCTTGCCGAGGTAGAAGCCGATGATCCGAAGGTCGCGGGGACCGGGCCGGAGCAGCATCAGCCCGCCCGGCTCATGCCGCGAACAACGACATCGCCATCGACAGCAGCCACCCGGCCGCAGCGAGGACGGCGGCGGCCAGCACGACGATCAGGATGCCGTGCACACCCGAACGCACGCTCAGTTCCGTGCGGCCACGGTCAGGCACCTGCAACCCCCCTGCAGCGACCACAGAGCGGGTACATCGTGGGCGACGTCCGCCTGCTTGTCTCGACCATGGACGACACGCTACGAATCGCGACATCACGGCAAGCTCAACCCGGCGGCAGGTCAGCTCAACATTGCCTCAATGTCCGCCGGATTCCTCGAGATCGAGCCGGTAGCCCGCGCGCGGCACCGTGATGAGCGAGCGTCCCGAGCCCGGCCCGAACGGGACCTTGCGGCGTAGCCGGTTGATGTAGACCCGCAGGTAGTGCAACTCCCGGTCATAGCCGGGTCCCCAGACCCGCAACAACAGCGCGTCGTGAGTGAGCAGCCGGCCCGCGTGCTCGGCCAGGACCAGCAGAATGCGGTACTCGGTGTCGGTCAGCTCGACGGACTCACCGCCGACCGACACCCGGTGCGCCGCCCGGTCGATCGCGAGGTCACCGAGCCGCAAGACGGGATCGGTCGGCCCGACCGGGATGCGTCGGAGTGAAGCGCGCATACGGGCCAGTAGTTCGGGCATGGAGAACGGCTTGACGAGAAAGTCGTCCGCGCCAGCGTCGAGCGCTTCGATCTTGCGACGATCCGTTGTCTCGACCGACAAGACGATCACCGGCGAGGTGGAGAACTCGCGGATGCGTCGGCAGACCTCGACCCCGTCCCCGTCAGGCAAACCGAGGTCGAGCAGGATGAGATCCGGGGCGTCCACCGCCGCCGCACCGAGTCCGTCGGCTGCCGTCGCCGCCTCGATCACCCCATAACCCCGCGCGGTCAGCCCCGTGGCGACGACCCGGCGGATGGCCGGATCATCGTCGATGACGAGCACACATGTCGTCATGCGTCTGGCTCCGCGGTCGCGGGCAAGGTGAACTCGAACGTCGCGCCTCCCCCCGGTGTGTCGTGGTGGGCGATCTGCCCCCCATGCAGTTCGATGAAACCGCGCGCGATCGCCAACCCCAAGCCAGGTCCCCCCGAGGTTCCCTGGAACGCCTCGAACACCCGCTCGCGGTCGCCGAGCACGCCCGGACCCTCGTCGATCACCGCAAGCACGACCCATTCGCCCGCGGCCGCCGCGTCCACGATCACCGGCGTCGCTGCAGGGGCATGCCGGAGCGCGTTGTCCAGCAGGTTCCGCAGGGCTGCCACGATCAGCACCGGGTCGACCACCACCGGCGGCAGGCCGGGTTCGGTCCGCAGACGAACCCGACGTTCCGCGTCACCCGCTGCCGCAGTCGCCTCGGCGAGCAGATCCTCCACCTCGACCGCTTCTGCGAACAACGTCACGGCACCCGCCTGCAACCGGCTCGCGTCGAGCAACTGCCCGACCGTCCGATCCAGTGACCCGGCCCGCTCAGCGATCGTGGCCAACAACAACTGCTGCTGCTCGACCGTGAACGAGACGTCGCGGTCCTGCAGGTCCGAGGTCGCCGCGGCGATCGCCGCCAACGGCGTCCGCAGATCGTGCGAGACCGCGCCAAGCAGCGCTGTCCGTGCCCGATCCAGCTCCTCGAGCAACCGCACCCGCTCCGTCGCTTCCAATCGCTGCGCGGCCAGATGCGCCGCACGCTGTTCGCGAACCACCACGAACGAGACCGTGAGCGCGACCAGCGTGTGCACGACCAGGCCGGCGACCTCTGACGGCTCACTCATCCTCAACGTCCGGTACGGGACCGTGAACAGCAGGTTGTGGGTGATGCTGCCCGCCATGACTGCGATGACGGCAGCCAGCGGACCACCCAGCGCGGCAGCGACCGCCGTCGGTACGAGCATCATCAGGCCGACCGTAGGCCCGTCGACCTGACCACCGACCAGCAGCAATCCGCCGGCGACCAGCAACGGCCCCAGCAGCCCCACGACAACGCCCCCGAGCAGGCGTCGGCGCGGGGGCGCCCACGTCCGCTGAGGCACGTCGGCCTCCGCCCGATCCTGCTTCACCTCGACGCCGATCAGCTCCACCAACCCAACGGCCGCGACCTGCCACCTCGCGGTCGCCGGAACACCAACACTACGTCCCCGGACCGGCCCAGGGCCGGTCGGCGACGGGTGCCGGTCAGCCCGTGAGCAGTGACAGCCGCAGGGTTCGGTGCGGGTTGTCGGCGTTGGTGTCGACCACGACGATGCTCTGCCAGGTGCCGAGTGCCAGCCGACCGTCGTCGACCGGCACGGTCAGGCTCGGGCTGATGAAGGCCGGCAGGACGTGGTCGGCGCCATGGCCCGGTGAACCGTGGGCATGCCGCCAACGTCCGTCGCGGGGCAGGACCTCGTCGAGGTGCACCGCGAGATCGTCGTCCGAGCCCGCGCCGGTCTCGAGCAGCGCGAGTCCGGCCGTCGCGTGTGGCAGGAACACGTGCAGCAGGCCGTCCCCACCGATCTCGGCCGCGAACGAGGCGCACTGGTCGGTCACGTCGGTGACCCGGCGCTCCCCGGTCGTGAGGCGGATCTCGCGCACGTGCATCGGCTCACTCCGCCAGACGGTGATAGGCCGAGCCGTAGTACAGCAGCGGGTCGTCGGTCCGGCCGGTGCCGAGCCCGACCACCCGTCCGATCACGACGTCGTGGTCACCG
Source organism: Actinomycetota bacterium (assembly GCA_018335555.1). GTDB lineage: Bacteria > Actinomycetota > Nitriliruptoria > Nitriliruptorales > Nitriliruptoraceae > Egicoccus. Next base: position 8,642 of record JAGXST010000101.1, read on the forward strand.
GCGACATGGATCGCCTCGACCCGGCAGTCCACCCAGCCGACCGCGCCGTCGAGGATCGGTGTCCCCGTCACCTCGGTGCGATGGGCCACCTCGGCGAACTGTTCCCCGTCGTCGGCCCTGGCCGGGTCCGCGAACCAGTTGGACAACTCCTGCTGGTCCGCGGCGAGGAAGCTGATCGCGAAGGACGGCGCCCGCCGCACGAACGTGGCCATGGCGGCCGTACGTTCGACGCAGACGAGCACGAGCGGCGGGTCGAGCGACACCGACGAGATCGCGTTCGCGGTCATGCCGTGGGCCCTGCCATGGGCCGCGACGGTCATCACGCCGACGCCGGTGGCGAACCGTCCGAGCGTGGCGCGGAACGCGGCCGGGTCCACCGGTGCCACGGGCGCGGCCACGACCTGTTCGGCGACATCGATGCCGCCGAACAGGTCGGTCTCGGGGTGCGACGTCGGCGCCGGACCGTCCTCGAGCACGAACTGTTCGACGGCAAAGGCGTCGTGCATCAGTCCGTCGGGCAGGTTCAGGAAGAAGCTGTCCGACCCGATCTGGCTTCGGTGGGCCGCCATGGCCGCACGCTTGCGGGCGAAGACGTCGCGGACGTCGACCTCGGCGGTGATCCGGTCGTCGTCGACGCCGAAGGGGATCTCGGTGGCCGCGAGGTCGGCAGACCCGAACGGCGAGACGAGTCCCGCGTCCGTGAGTGCCCGGTGCATCCGTTCGAGCCGTGAGCGACCCAGTGCGTGGACGTAGCGCTTCCCGACCTGCCAGGGTTCGCCGGGCAGGTCGGCGGTCGGATCCGCAGCCAACTCGACCGCACGGATCGTCACCAGGTGGGCCTTGACGTGGTCGGGATGACCGTAGGTCCCCTGCTCGTCGTCGGAGACCACGACGTGCGGACGAACCTGCCGGATCAGGCTGGCCAGGCGGGCGGCCGCCTCGTCGACGGGTGCGAGGTGGAAGCTGTCGGGATGGTCGTTGGGGGCCGTGCCCGTCATGCCACTGTCGCGGTAGCCGAGCCAGTGGTGTTCCTCGACGCCGAGCGCCGCGAGGGCATCGGCGAGTTCGCGGCGACGGTGGCTGACCAGGTCCTCGTCGCCGAGGTCGATGCCGGCGAGGTTCTCGCCCTCCTCCCCGCCCGTGCACGTCACGACCACGGCCCGGCGTCCGGCGGCCGCCGTCGCCGCCAGCAACCCACCGCACGCGATCGACTCGTCGTCGGGATGCGGATGGACACACAGCAGGGTCGGCACGTCCGGCATGGCGGGGAGCGCTCCTCGTCGGCGTCGCCCATGCGTGGGTCCATGGGGCGGCGCGGCATGGTGCCACAGGTCGGTGACGGCCCCGCACGGCTAGGTTGACGGGCCGTCGGACGACTTCGAGGACCAATGGATCCCACCGAGACGGGCGCGGCCGCCGCCGCGGACGACCCGCAGGTGCGGTTCGTCGATCGGCACGACGAGGTGGCCGCCGCGCTGCAGACGGTCGCCGCGGACGTGGTCGGTGTCGACGTCGAACGTGCCGACGCCGACCGCTACTTCCGTCGGGCTGCGCTGGTGCAGGTCGGGGTGGACGGACGTTGCCTGCTGCTCGACGGCGTGACGCTGGACACCATGCCCGACCTCGATGTCTTCCTCGACGCTGGTCGCGTGGCCGTCCTCCACGCGATCGAGAACGACCTCGAACCGCTCGCCGCGAAGGGCGTGGTCGCCGACCGGGTCGCCGACACCGCCGTCGCCGCCGCGCTCCTGGGCCTGCCGACCGGCCTCGGTGGCCTGCTCGAGGCCGTCCTCGGCGTCCGGCTCACCGCCGACAAGGAGGCCTACCAGCGGGCGGACTGGGCCGAGCGCCCGCTGTCGCCGGGGATGTCGGCGTATGCAGCGGGCGACGTCGTGCACCTGCCCGCGCTGTGGAACGACCTCGCGGCCCGGCTCGATGCAACCGGCCGCCGCCACTGGTACGAGCAGGAACTCGAAGCCACGATCCAGCGCGCCATCGAGCCGTCACGCGACTGGACCAAGGTCAAGGGAAGCGGCCGCCTGTCCCCGCA
>JAGXST010000102.1 GCA_018335555.1 Actinomycetota bacterium
CCTCCCCCGGAGATTTGCCCACGGCACCGAAGAACACCTTCAAGTCGTACGCCGTCGCGAGCACCGTGTTCGGTCGAGCCCGCGCCATCACGAACATCAGGTAGTCGTCCAGCAGCGGCTGCCCCAGCTCCACCTTCTTGATCTCGGACCCGTTCGATGAGCGGGTCAAGCAGACGTTGAACATCATCAGGCGCTCCTCGTGCCACCTCCAGCAAGACTGAACCCCGGCCGGAGCAGGATCACCCGCATATCAAACATCGTGGTCGCAAGTCCGATCCGCTGTATCGCACCCGCCGGCTGCTCGTCATGGCCGACGAACGGCTCGACGACCGCGCGCGTGAACGCCGACAGGGGCTGCTCGCTGCAGGAGACCCCAAGGGTCACGTCCGTGACGCCTGGACAGCGAAAGAGGCCGTTCGCGAGATCTACCGGATCGCCGATCCGAACCTCGCACTCGAATGGGTCACCGAGCTCGCCGACACGCTCGATGACACCGTCTACAGCCTTGAGTTGCGCCGGCTCGGCCGCACGCTCCGACGCTGGGCACCCCAGATCGCAGCATGGCACGCCTCACGCGCCAGCAACGGCCCCGTCGAGGCCATCAACGGGCTGGCGAAACGGATCAAGCGGGTCGCGTTCGGCATCACCAACTGGACCCACTGGCGCGTCCGGGTTCTGCTCTACGCCGGCAAGCCCGACTGGTCCAAGCTCGCCACCATCACCCCCGCCGCCCCGTGAACTTCCGAAGAGCCGAGAAACGACGAGGACAACGACGTTGGCACTTCAGGGGTCCGGTGCTTTGTCTACACGCTCGACATGGTCACACAACAGGCATATCTCGAGGACGTCACCGACGGAGCCTGCCCCGCGTTTGCGGACGAGGAGGCCGGAGGATGAGCAGCCACGACGAGATGGCCGGAGTCCTCGACGACATCGAGCGTCTGCGAACACGGGTCCGTGCCGACCGTCGCGAGACATCCGTTCCGCTGCTGGTGCTGGGCACGCTCGCGTTGCTGTCCTCGGTGATGGCGAACGTCGCGGGCGGGCTCCTGCTCGCTGTACCTGCCGTGCTCTCGCTGTTCGGTCTGGCTCTGTACTACCAGCACCGTGAACGGCGGATCGGTATCGGCACCGCTGGGAAACGCTGGACGACCGCTGGGCTGGGGGTCCTGGGCGTGTGCGTGTTGGTTCCGGGGCTGGCGATGCTGTTTCTGCCGCCAGTCGCCATTGTCGGGATCGTCGTCACCGTCATCGGCGTGCGTGACCGCAATCGTGCACTCATCGTGGGTGGCAGTGCAGCTGCCGTGATCGCCGGCTTGGAGCAGTGGTACGTCATCTCGAACCGGTTCTGGGGTCTCGCCAAACTCGTAGGCGCTGGCCCGCTGACCTGGTGGGTCACCAACGCCCAACAGTTCGTGTTCGGATCACTGGCTGGTGCGTTCCTTGCCACTGGGGTCGTGGCGCTGCGTCAGGAACGGCGTCGTGCCTGACGGGCCCGAGTCGAACGCCGACCATCCCACGCTGGCCCTCGACGAACTGATCCACCAGCGCACCCGTCTGGGGATCCTCACCGTGTTGGCTGAGGCCGGACGCAGCGACTTCGCCTACCTGCGCGACACCCTACGTCTCACGGATGGCAACCTCAGCAGGCACCTGCAGACCCTGGCTGACGCTCAACTGCTCACCGTCGACAAGGTCTTCGAGAAGCGTCGTCCACGGACCTGGGTTGAGATCACCGAAACCGGACGCGCCGCCCTCGACACCCAGATTGAAGTCTTGCGCGACCTGCTCGCAAGGGTCGAACGCGGTCGCGACCACAGCAAAGAGCAACAGTAAGAAACGCCCGGAATCGCCAGGTCATGCGGCGGCTATCGCTTGCGTTGTCGGTGTCGCTTGGCCGCCGCCGGAACTGGCGGCGCCTGGCACTCGTCCTACCGTGCGGCGTGGAGGTCGAGCGGTGGGGGTGCTCATGCGGAGATGGGTGACGGGGCTGGCGGTGCTGGTCGCGCTGACGGCAGGCTGTGGTGAAGTACCGAGCGGGACGACGGCGGATGATCCGGCACCGCCGCCGGCTGGGGAACAGCCGCCGGCTGAGGGCGAGGATGGGCTGATCGACAGCCAGGCCACGTTGCCGCGCGAGTTCGCTGACGAGTTCGCCGACATCGCGACGACCGCTGCTGACGCGACGGAGGTGTGGCAGCGCTTCGGCCTGTCGGGTGAGCCTCCTCAGGTGGACTTCGACACGACCGCGTTGCTGTTTGTCGGCTTCGGGGAGTCTGGCAGTTGCCCGGCACGCTTCGACGGCTTGGCCGTCGAAGGCGACCGCGTCGGGGTCGCGATCGGGACGGAGGGTGGGCCGATGTGCGACGACGACTACAACCCTCGCACGTTCGTGCTCGGAATCGCTCGAGACGAGCTGCCTGACGGCCGGTTTGAGCTGACCGTGGACGGTCGCGCGTTCGTGCTGTCGAGCTTGCCGCTGTCCGAGCCACCAAGCCACGGCGATGCGATCGTCGCAAGGCTCACCGCGGAGGACCCGCAGCTCGACCTCGACGCGCAGCCGACCTCGGTGGCGGTTGGCGAGATCGTCGAGTTGGTACTCGGGAATCGAGGCGAGGTCGCCGCCTCCACCGGGAGCTGGCCGATGTCGTTGCATCGGTGGGACCGGCAGCGCTGGCTTCCTGCTGACGGCGTCCAAGACTGGGGGCAGCCCAACAGCAACATCAAGGAGCAGACGGTCACGGTTGAGCCCGGTGAGGAGCAGGTGGTCGCCCACGTCCACACCGAAGCGCTTGACTCTGGCTGGTACGGCGTGTCCGCCAAGCTCCAACTCGGCGGACGAGGCGGAGCCGTAGAGACGTACGAGTCGTTCGCGGTAGGCATGCGGTAACGCCCGTAGGAGCTACCCGTCTGCCGTGGGACGATGGGCGAGATCGATGACCAGGGCAAGGTCGCCGTTGATCTTGCACGGGCGCCTACTTGATGCGTCTATCCGGATCCCAGTCGGGGTTGTACGGCACGTAGGGCGGGACCTGGCCGCCCCCCGAACCGTGACCACCCGCGCCGGGTACCCACGTGACCGGTCGTGACTCTGAATCACGCTGGCCGAAGATGACGAACCCGAGGTGCCGCGTCGCTGCGGGAAGCCCGCGGACGAGCACCAGCATCGAACCCGCCAGGACCACCAGCGCACCCACCCAGCTGATGAGCGCCCGCAGCGCGAAGGGCTGCCAGGCACCGCTGGACGAGGGCTCGTCGGCCAAGCGCGCGCCGTGCTCGCCGACGAGGAACTGCGGACGCGGCCACTGCACGCGCGGTTCGCCCTGGCGGTAGACGTCCACGACTCGGCCATGGTCGAGGGTGACGACGTCAAGACCGAGCAGTCCAACCCCCTGACGTGCCGATCCGCTGACGAGTTCGGTCGGTGTCTCCCGCTCGAACAGGTACAGCGACCGCGCTGTGGCGGCGTACGGAGCGGACCAGATCATCACCCCGACCGCCCCGCCGATCAGCAGCGCGGCGGCGAGCAACGGCAACTGACGTCGCATCGGCGGCCCCCTTCTCCCTCGAAGTGTCCCACAGGCCGGCGCAGTCGGGCGCGGAACCACCCAGACCGTGCGCTTGGGAAACTTCACCCACTGCCCGACAGCGGCAGGCGCTGCCGGGCTGCGGGCGAGTCCGTTGTGTCGCGCATCCGACCAGGAGAGAACGCCCGTGTCATCACGGTCCGTCTGGTCTCGATGCGCGGCTGGCCGCCCGCAGGCGGGCTGACGCCGTACGCCAGTGAGCAGCTACCGTTGTTCGCCTGGGGGCGACGGTGGATGAGACCAGGAACTGCGGCACCTGCGGTTACAACCTGCCGATGGTGGCCCGTTACTGCGGTCGGTGCGGCGCACCGGTCGCGGCCGAGAACCCGCCAGAGCCAGCGGATCCGGGCCCTGCCGGCACCCCGCATGTTGCCTCGACGTCGCGCTCGAGGGTTCCTCGACGCGAGCTTCTGACGGGAGTCGGCGGGCTTGTCGTCGGACTCTTGGCCGCCGGTTGGTGGGGACGAGGCCGTCCGCAGGAACTCGACGAGCATGGGCTTCCGGTTGCGGACCTCGACCTGGGAGACGCGGAGCAGCTTGCCGAGCAAGCCGCTCGAGATCCGGTGCTGTACCCGGACGATCACAATGCCCGCCTCGCCGTGCTCCGCTGGGAACCGAGTCTCACCTCGGCTCGCGGGTCAGCACTCGAGCGCTACGGCCCCGACGGTGAGGACCACCCGGTTCTGACCGAAGCAATCGGGCTGATGGTCGTTGCCCTTCCTTCACCACACTGCGGATGTCTTGTCGGCTGGTGCACCTCGTCGCGGTGGTTCGAGGGGCAATGCCACGGATCACGGTTCAACCGGTGGGGTGAGTGGACTGGTGGCCCCGCTCCGCGTGGTCTCGACCGCTATCGCAGCCGGATCAGGCCCGACGGGCACCTCGTCGCGTCGCTGACTCGGCCCATCATCGGCGTGCCGCGCGACAGCTACCTGCTCGAGCAGGCTCCCGAGGGACCGGCCTGCGTTTGACGCGGCCGAGCAGCGAGGTGTTGCGATCACCCGTTGACTCGCACCCGAACTATGTGGCCTCCCGACGGCGCTCCGCAGGGTGGGAGGGACTGGAGTTCGTCAGCTGCCGCTTTGTGGCGGCGTCCAGACCCAGGCTGCGTCGAGGAGCGTGGCGTCGGTGGGTGCGTCCCAGTGTGCGCCGCCGACGATCCACAGCCGGCCTTCGCCTACTACGGCGGCGCTGCCTTGCTCTGGCGCGCCGTTGGGTACTCCCGGCCTGATCCAGCGTTGCCGGTCAGGTTGCAACGCCAACCCTGAACTCGAGATGAGCAGGTGCGGGTCGCCCAGGGCGCGGCCCAGCTCGAGGCCCGGGTTCGACGCCTGGTCTGGTGCTGTAGGCAGGTCAGTCCACGTGCCAGTTCGGGGATCGAGGACGCCGCCGAGCGGGTGAACTCGGTTGTAGGGGTTGACCTCGCCTCCGTCGGTGCCGCCTGGCGTGGGATTGACGAGGGTGCCGTCGACGGCAAACCAGTCCGGACTGAAGCCGGCGACCGAGCCAGACGGAAGCTCGCGCCAGTCGCCATCGTCGGTCCAGGTCGCTGCCCGGTAGACAGCTGGGCCGTCCGCGCCGCCAGGTGATGCGGTGACGTCTATCCCGGTGAGTACCAGCATGCCGCCGACGTAGGTCAGATCGCGGTCGTACGAGGGTGCGAGTGGATCTTCAGGCAACGGCGCGTAGGTCTGGGTTGTGATGTCGTAGCGCAGGTCAGGCCGCCACCCGTTCTCGTGGCTGCCCTGGACAAAGAACACCTCGCCGTCGCCCGCCTCAAGATCCACCCACTGCCCTGCAGCGGCCGGTGGCGGCGGCAGTTCGCTCCACCGGTCAGAGGCTGGGTCGTAGGACAAGAACAGCGACGTCTCGGCGTCGAAGCCGACACCGGGTGACCAGATGTAGACCTCGTCGGCCACGACGGTGGCCGTCGCGTACCCCAGTGCGACTGGGAGGTCCGCGATGGTCGTCCACGTCTGGTCTGTAGGGTCGAAGCGCGCGCCGTCACGAAGCGGTGGTTGTTCGGGAAGGCGACAGTCGGCACCGGGCGGGCAGGGCGCAGTGTCGCGGCCGCCAAAGACCAGCAGCGTGTCGTTCGCCCAGACTGCCGTCGCGGCATGGCGTGGCGTGATCGGTGCGTCGGGCAGCTCCGTCCAGCCCGCTTCGAACGGTTCGGCAGTGCTTGGCGCGGGGGCATCGGACGTCGACCCGCTGACCTGCGGCGCAGAGACCGGATCACCGCAACCGGCTGCCAACAGCCCGAACGCGGCCAGCAAACCCACGATACGCACGCTTCCCCCCTCTTCGCGTCACCGAGCCACCCGGCGCAAGCAGCCAGGACGCGGTCGTCACGCTTACGGTAGGACGCCATCCAGCGCGACAGAGTTCCCAACAACCGCACCGGGTGAAAACGCCCGCATCCTCACGCCGCACACTCAACAGTCGAAGACCTGGATCGACCGGTCGGGTCTTGGCCACGGGAACGATCATGGGCAAGGTGACGTCCAACCGGAACAGGCAAGGAGCGGTGGATGATCCGTGAGACGATGACTGTCGCACTGGTACTTGTCGTCTTGGCCAGTTGCGCCGATCCGGCAGGCGAGAGCGCGGACGGCACAGATGCCGTAAGCACCCGCCAAGCGATTGGCGACTACGAACAGGTCACGTTGGGTGATGTGCGGCTGTGGGCACACGGCATACCGGGAGATGGCTCGGGAGAAGGTGCCATCGTTTCCGGGACCCTCGGGCTCGACGTCGAAGGCTCGTGTCTGTTCCTGGAACGCGACGGACAGAGGTTCCCGGTCGTGTGGCCACACGGCACCGAGTTGCTCGACGACGACCCCGTCCGCATCGGGCTCTCGAATGGGCCGGAGGTCACCGTCGGGATGCAGCTGGAAGGAGGCGGTGGCTCGGGGCAGGCTGCGCTGTACCCCTTCGGGATTCCCGACTCCTGCGTGTCGTCGACCGGAGAGGTCGCTCGTTTCAACCAGCAGAGCCCGATCCAGGCCTCGGGGTAGCAACATCGCGCATCACCGACGGAGAACGTCCGTGTCCCATCAGCGAGACAGACTGATCAGAGGGTTGATCGTGGGAGGGTCGCGCTCCAGACAAGGGGCTGTCGTGGCCTCGATGATGCTCGGGGTGCTGCTGTTCGGTTGCGGGTCAGCTGACTCGACTCCGCTCGCCGAACGTGAAGTGGAACCCGAGATCCAGTCCACCGAGCGTGACCAGGCTGCAGGCCAACAGGCGTGCTCCGACGATGTTGTCTGCGCGGAGGGTTACGTCATCGACCGGCAGCGCGTCGATGACGGTGAGGGTCCAGCCTCCATCGTCGACCCGGGTCCGTGCCGTGACGATGGCGAGTGCGCGGAAGGGTTCTCGGTTGAGGAGACATTCCATACCCTCAGCTGCGGGGCGGTTCGGCCAGAGCTTGTCACCGATGAGGTTGTGGCAAGCGGCCGGTGGGCAGGTGACGACCGCGAAGTTCGAGTCATCGCTGGGGTCGATCCGGACGTGCTGGTCGCGATCGACATCGCCGGTGGGGAGTGCGCTGACGGTGACGTGGCACTGAGCGAGTACAGCATGGTGTTCGTCGGCACGCCCGACGCGGCGGGTGTGCGCGAAGCGGTCTGTACCGCTGCCGTCGATGAACACCTGGATCGAAACGGCTGCTGACCGGACGCTGCGCCGGGGGCGGGCCCGAACCCACGCCACCAAACGCCGGTGCCGTTGTCTCGCAGAGCCCCCGACAAGTAACGAACGCCCGTGATGCTCACACGCACGCCACCCATCGACCTCAGCGGCGCCGGGGCCTAGCCTCAGCTCATGAACCCGACACATCCCGCCGTCAAGATCCTCATCGATCTGCTCGGTCCCGAATGGCACGCCGTCGACCTGCTCGTGCGCGATGATCAGGCCGCCATCGTGGAGATGCGGCGAGACGACCTGCGGGAGACCCACATCCTCGTCGCACGTCGCGGTGGATGGGTCACGCCAGGAGTTCTGACTCGCAACTCGACGAAGGTCCCGGCTCAACGACCAGCGGTGACCGCGCCCGAGGAACCCATCCTCCAAGTCCAGCAGCACGCCTCGGGATGGCCCTCACCCGACGGCTCGCCCCCCCATGAGGTCTGGACCTCGCTCGACGGCATCGTCGCCGAGGACGCCGTCGCGGTCAGCCTGACCACGAGCTCCGACCACTCCCAGGCCGCCATCCGGAGCGATGGAACGTTCCTCATCCTCGTCAGGGCAAGCCGAGGCGAACAACCGGATGTCATGGTTCACCTGCGCTCGGGCGAGCAAGTCCAAGCGTTGCTCTAACGCCCGTGTGGTGTACTCGTGCGCGACGTGGGGGCTGACGATGGGGTGCATCTCGGTGGTCGTGCCGGCCTGGGCGGTGGAGTCCGGTGAAGTCGCCCTGGCTGTGGATGACCTCTGGCAGGCAGCGCTCGTAGCGGTTCCGTGGGCGTTCGTGCTACCCGCCGGCGCTGACGTGGCTGCGGGTGTGACCGGCCCTGCCGCCGACGAGCCCGTTGCAGAGCGTCCGGCGTACGGATGGATCGCCTCGAGCGTGGCGACGGTGCCGCCTGAGCAGCGCGTCGAAGCAGGCAACATGGTGGGACACCTGCCGCTCACAGCGATGGACGCCGCAGGATTCCGGTTCGCGATCGAGGGAACCTTCGAGGGACGGTGGCGCTGCGATGCGTCTGTCTTCGAGTACCTGCCGCATCTCCTTGATCGCACGTCGCCGATCTCCGCGGCGGCGATGATGCGTCTGCGCGTGATGCGAATCGTCCGCTTCGATCGCGACGTGAACGGCGGTGTCGGTACGCCCATCGAGACGACCGACGGGTGTGTCGATGAGTATGTGGTCCACTACCTCGTCGACGTCGAGCATTGAACATCGCCACCCTCGCGACCACCCGCTGGGCCAGTAACCAACGCCCGGTATCGCCACTTGCGTACCTACGTAAGCGAGTAGGGTTGGAATGAGGGGGCAGCGGGAGAATCGTGTCGACTCGGCGCTGTGAGTCATGCGGGACGGCGTGGCCGGCCTCGACCAGCAGGTGGTGTGGTCGGTGTGGTGCGTCCCTCGGCAAGGGGCCGTCGGTCGCGACAGCCGGGTCGCCTCACGCTCGTTGGCGGATTGCGGGTTGGGGTCTGCTCGCCGTCAGTGCCGCGGGGATGCTGATCTACGGGATCTCGACGCTGGGCCAGGTAGGAGAGGCGGCGGGCAGGCAGGCGACGGAGTTCGGTGTCGAACTGCCCGATGAGGCTGTTGCGCCACCCTCCGAACCGGACCAGGGCCGGGTGGACGAGGACTCCGACCGCTGCTTTTCGTGGGGATGCGCGGACTGGCACGTCGAAGCGGTGGACCACCGCAACGTCTGGGTCGACCGGGACTTCATCGTGCACGCTGGCAGGGACGGGCTGCTGGGCATCGATGCGCACACGGGGCAGCTTCGGTGGTCGATTGGTGCAGCCGAGGATGCGTCGGCCTACCCGTGGGCGCATGACGTAGTTGGAGCGATTGGCTCTGATGCGGTGGCTGTCGCCAATGGGTCGATGCTGACTGTGCGTGATCGGCAGGACGGGACTGAGCGTTTCGAGTTGGAGCTTCCGTTCGAGCGCGCGTCCTGGCTGTCCTGGTCAGATTCGAATCTCATCGTCGGCGGCGGGCCGCGGTACACCTC
>JAGXST010000103.1 GCA_018335555.1 Actinomycetota bacterium
CCCACGATACCTTCGGTCGGCGAGCCTGACCTGTCGGCGGGTAGAGGCGCAACTCCGCGCCGGAGACGCCCCGCCTCGCGGAGGGACGCGGTGGGCGGGTGGTGGTCGACATCGTTCCGCCTTCTACTGGTTGAGCGCCTGCACCTCGCCGACCGGGACGGACGTCGAGGTGGACGTGGTGACGCCCGGCAGCGCACCGCCCCCGGGCGCGCCGGTGACGGTCCAGCTGAGTTGCCACTCGACGGTGGCCGTGACCGGATAGGTGTTGCCCGGGCGGCCTGCCGAACTCGTTCGGTAGGTGTAGGAGCAGTCGGTGGACTGCTCGGCGTCGGAGCGGCGGGTGTCGTAGGGGACGCCGGGCCCGTCGCAGATCACGGTCTCGCCGTTGCCCAGGTCCCACATGGTCCGGGTCGGTGCGGCGGTGACCGTGGCCGTCACCCCGCCTGCGCTGGCGGAACTCGAACGCGGTTGCCAGATCGCACCGTCGAGCCACAGCCACGACGCGACGTGCACGACCTGCTCGCTCGGCGGACTCATCCTGACATTCGGAGTGGGTAGCCGCAGCTGGTCCTGCGCGCTCGCGCGCAGCGCCTCGGGATCTGGGGCCGGGTCCGGGTCCGTGACCTCGACCGGGATGAACGTGCTGCTGGTCGTCCCGTCGGGATTGGTGCACTCCTGCAGGTACCAGACGTAGTCGGCGTTGGGCATCCGCGAGAAGATCAACTCCGCCTGCTCGCCGACCAGGTCGGCCTCGACCGGCGTCCAGGTGCATGGCGAGGATCCGCCACTGTCGCCGCCGCCTCCTGGGGAATGGTTGTCGACGACCTCCTCGGCACCCACCGTGGCGCCCTCGTCGTCGGGTTCCACCCAGCCGTAGGCCGAGTCGCCGGGGGACTGGGCGAAAGCCGGCAGTGCAAGCGCCGCCCAGGCGACGGCAGCCACCACGGTGGTCCTCAGGAGCCGTCGGGAACGCATGCGCTGTCCTCCTCCAGCACCGTCACGTGCACGACTCGCCAGGTGTCCTCGATGATCGCGAGGCGACTCTCCAGCAGCGTGCGCTGCCCCGGCGCCGTCCCGCCGGCGACCAGCTCTCCGGTGGCGGCATCGAATGTCCCGCCGTCCGGGTCCTCTTCGACGCAGTCACGGACGAACGCCTGGGTGTCGTGGTCGGTCACGTGGACGACGACGGGATGCTCGGTGCCCCGGCCACGTCGGACGAGGCCCTCGTCGCGCATCGTCGTCAGGTCGATCCGAATCCAGTCGAGCTGGCTGCCGCCGGCGGTGGCGGCCAGCCCTGGATGATCGGGGTCGGGCGGCTCCGCTGCGCTCCAGACGGCATCCCAGAAGCCGAGGTAGCCGTCGAGCACGGCTTCGCCGACGGCCTCCGGGGCGCACGCATCTCCCTGGGCGAACTCGTCGAGGATCCAGTCGTCCCCGTCCCGCTGCAGACCGGCCGTCACCCTGAACCGTGCACCACCGCGATCGGCGACCTGCTCGTCGGTCTCGGCGTCGTACTCGACGAGGTCGAGACCGACACAGTCGACGAGGCTCGCCGTGTCGCCTTCGACCTCGATGGCTTCGATGGCGGGGACCATTTCCCCGCGTGCGATGCGGCCACTCTCCGCGAGACTGATCACCATCGCTTGTGCGCTCACCAGGCCCGGGCCGCTGGCGCGCTCCGCCAGTTCGGGATGTTCGAACTCGCCCGACTCCATCGCTTGCACGAGGGCAGCGAGGAACCGTTCGTACGACGCAACGACAGCTTCCTCGTCGGTAGGTGATTCGCTGACGGATGAGGAAGGCTCGGGTTCGGTGACCGGCTCGGAAGGTTCGTTGCCCTCTGCGGCGGGGCTCTCTTCGAGCGGGGTGGCATCGCCGGTCGACGTACAGGCGGCCAGAGCAAGACTTCCGGCCACCGTGGCGACTGCCAACCGGGCGCTTCGAAGTATGAGGTGTCGACAGCGCATGGCTGCCCCCGTTCGCACCAGGCGTAGTCGCTCCGCTACGCCGAGGAGGACGATACGGACGTTCGGTCGGGGCGACCAGCCCTTTCGGACCAGTCTTGTGGAAAACGTCGGCATGTCTACGCCGACCGTGCAGGGATCGGATCTGTGTGGCTCTCGATGAACTCCTCCAGCGCGGCCAAGGCGATCCGGCGGGTCCGCCCGATCCGCACCGACGACAACTCGCCCTCGGCCAGGAGCTCGTAGATCTTCGATCGTGAGATGCCAAGGTGCCGTGCGGCGTCGACGATCGTCAGGAGCTGGATGGCTGCCATCAGGTGGTCCTTCCTCGAGGTGGGCTGCGCGACGTCCACAGCGCTGGCTTGATGTCCAGCAGCATGCGGTTCGCCACTCACGAAAAGCTCACGACCACGATGACGGAGCCCCGCCCAACTCACGAACGACTCACAGGCTCGGCGTTCGCGGCGAACTGGACACCAGGATCAAGAGCGGTCCGCTCTTGTGGCACGCGGCACAGAACCGCCGACGAGGTTCTCCAGCTGGCCCCCGGCGCGCCCGTGGCAAGCGTGGCGCGTCGCTGATGGCGCAAGCGGAACTGGCTACGGCGCGGCCGTCTGCCCCGACCCGGGCATAGTCATACCGGCTGCGAGTTCAACGGGTGATCGCAACACCTCACTGATCAGCGGATAGTCCGCTGGGAACGAGGAGGTTGGCGATGGCCTACTACTTGACCGATGACGAGGTCACCGAACTGTGGGATCGGTACTCGCGGGGTGAGACCAGCAACGCGCTTGCCCGCCGGTTTGGCAAGTCGAGCGCGTCGATGAGCATTCGCATCCAGGCATCGGGCGGGATCCGTCCCACGGTCCCGACCAGGGCGGCCCGGCACCTCACGCTGGATGACCGCGAGGAGATCTCACGCGGCCTGGCGAGCGGACATTCCTACCGCCACATCGGCAGGCTGTTGCGACGCCCGCCCTCCACGATCGCGCGCGAGGTAGCGGCCAACGGCGGCCGAGCCCGCTACCGGGCCACACGAGCCGACCGGGCTGCGGCGAAACGGCGCAGACGTCCCAAGCCGTGCAAGCTGGTGGCCGAGCCGAAGCTGCGCCGGCTGGTCGAGACCAAGCTCGAGAAGAAGTGGTCCCCTGAGCAGATCGCCGGGTGGCTCAAGCGCACCTACCCGGACCACGCGGAGCTGCAGGTGTCCCACGAGACGATCTACCGATCGCTGTTCATCCAGTCCCGTGGTGCCCTCAAACGCGAACTCGCCGGCCATCTACGCACCCGACGGCAAACTCGTCGGCCCGGAAACGGCAACCGAGGACGCGGGTCGGGTCGGGGCCAGATCACGAACATGGTCCACATCTCCGAGCGGCCCGCCGAGGTCGCTGACCGGGCCATCCCCGGCCACTGGGAGGGAGACCTGATCCTGGGCAAGGGCATGTCCGTGATCGGCACGTTGGTGGAGCGCACATCCCGGTTCCTGGTTCTCGTCCACCTCGACGGCATCAAGTCCGAACAGGTCGTGGCCGCACTGCGCCAACAGGTTGTGACCCTGCCCGCCCAGCTGTGGCGATCGTTGACCTGGGACCAGGGCAAAGAGATGGCGCTGCACGCCTCGTTCACCGTCGACACCGGCATACAGATCTACTTCTGCGACCCCAAGAGCCCCTGGCAACGCGGCACGAACGAGAACACCAACGGACTGCTGCGCCAGTACTTCCCCAAGCGCTCAGACCTCAAGCCCTACAGCCAGTTCGACCTCGACATCGTCGCCGCGGAACTCAACGGCCGGCCACGCAAGACGCTCGAGTTCATGACACCATCAGAGAAGTTCGCCGAGGCTGTTGCGGCCACCCATTGAGCTCGCCGCGGTTGTCGCTATGTGGGTCGCTCGACCCATTCGTGCCGCTGGCGAGAGTGGCGCATCGTCGACATCGTGCCGATACTGGCGAAGGCGGGGAGGCGGCCGATGCACACAGACACGAAGGGCCGCCCTCGCGCGATCCTGGCGGTGCTGGTGCTGGCCGCCGTGATCGCTGTGCTGGGTGCCGTGACTGCGGATGCACCAACGACCTTCGAGCGAGATAATCGTGCCGAAGAGATGTCGGAACCAGCGCGGTTCGCCTGTCTCGCAAAGGTCCTGAACGAGCACGCCGAGCAGATCGGTGTCGAGTCCGGCTTCGAGTTCCTGCCTGGATCAGAGAAGGCGAACCGCTTCTCCATTCAGGTTCCGGGCGGCCAACGTGGCTTCAGCACGGTCGACGGAACCTTGTACTGGGAACGCTCTATCGGGCCTCTTGAGCGTGCGGACGGCTCCGTGCACTACGGATCCTGTGACGGGTGACTGGCTGCACACTCCTCGAGCCAGCGCCCCGACGGGCGAATAGATAGCGGCTTCCCAAAGTTGCTCATTCGCCCGTTGCAGCGAGCGCGGTCGGGCACGCCGGAGCGATGACGCATCGATGGTCAGGCAGGAGCCGGACCGTGTCGGGTCGCGCAGCGGTCACAGCTGCTTCGTCGTGAACAGCACGTCCCCGTGGACTTCTCCGGGCTCTACGCGGTCGGTCTCGATGAACTCGAGCTTCGCCAGTACCCGGCGAGAAGCGGCGTTCCAGTCGCTGACTGTGGCCCACAGACGCTGGTAACCCGACGCCTGCGCCCAACTGAGGACCGCCCACGCGGCCTCGGTCGCATACCCCTGACCCCAGACCCTGCGAAGGAACTCGAAGGCCAGTTCCGGCTCGCCTTCCGGCAGCTTGGTGTTCTCGGTCAGTCCGCAGTAGCCGATGACGTCATCGGAACCCTTCCGCTCTGCTGCGAGAAGCCCGAGAGAGTTGGCGTGGGAACAACCGCGGATACGGTCTTCGAGGTCTTCGACCGTGGGGCGACCTTCGGCGTCGATACGACGATGTGGAGGGACACGAGGATCTCGCTCAGTCCACAACTCGTGCAGGATCACAGCCTCGGAGAGACGCCCGGGACGGAGCAGTAGCCGATCGGTTTCGAGCACGATCTTCCGCTCGTGAGCCGTGGGGTGTCCCATGACCTCAAGGCTATCGGCGCCGGCGAAGACGCCGCCTTGCACCGGTGCGAGCCCCCTCGATTGCTCACGGCTGAACCGGGCGACAACGTCCGTGTGTTGTATCCGCCTGCCGGGTGCGCGCACGGGGTCAGAGGTGGTGGTTCGGGCTGTGATCGTGTTGGGTTCCCTGGCTGCGTGCGGCGTCGAGTCGTACCTTCGAGGTGGTCGGGAGGTCGCTGATGCCGCAGTGTCGTTCTTGGGGACCCCGATGATGCGCTGGCGCAGGACGGTCAGCCTGACAAGCGCTCAGGGTGGGCCGCTGGTTGCGTCCCCGGGTGGGTGGCAACCGTCCTCGGGCGCACGGCCGGGGTGGGACTGGGTGCCGCCGAGCGGCGCGACGTTGAACGTCGGTGCGCTGCCGCTGTGGGTCAACCTCTGGCGACGGACACCGCTGCTCGCGCGGCTCGCGAATCCATGGATGTGGGAACACGGCTACTGGCTCGTGCAGCCGGCCGGCCGCTCCGCCGGTGGAGGCGACCCATCAGGTGATCGCGCGCCGATCCACCCGCTGCGGCCCGATGATGAGGCCGCCGTAGCGCTGACAGAGCCCGCCGCGCCCGACACCGAATGGGACATCGGATGAGCGCTCCACGACAGTCGTGATCCCGCATTCGCTTCCGCGACGACCCGGCAGAAACGCCCGGATCTTCCACGCGATCGGCTCCCGACGGAGATGTGGCGTCAGCCGAGTGAAGACCCGTGGGCAGGTCGCTCGGGATGTCATACTCGTCGGAGCAATCAGGCTGCTGGCTGTCGGTACCATGCGGGTCCGGCATGGTGACTGCTCGACGTCGTGAGGCAATCCGCGGGAGGAACTGCGATCAGGTTGACGGCCGTCGCACTCGTGAGCGTCCTGGCCGTCGTGTCCTGCTCGTCGCCGGGTCCGCCGTCGCACAGCCCCAACATCTCGATCTCCGAAGCTGAGAATCTCTTCGATCCTGGAGGTCTGCTGCACTGTTCGGGGCTGCATGACATGACCCCGGACGAGGCCGAGGTCTATCTGGAGAGTCGCGGCTTTCGTGTCGCCTGGCAATACTGGACTGCAGAGGAAGGCGCGGTGCTTCGTCGCCCTCCGGCAGACGCCCTGATCGGCAATGCAATGTTGCAAGCGGACGACGAGATCCTGGTGTTCGCCGAACCGCCCGAGCGGAACCCCGGGCGGCCGATCACGGACTGTCCGAACTGATCGCGCGGGACCAGTGCGCAACGCCCG
>JAGXST010000104.1 GCA_018335555.1 Actinomycetota bacterium
GACTGGTGGAGACGCATGTTCCTGTCCTGCGTATTCCTGTGGACAAGTGGTCATGAACGGGCCTTGAGGGCGGCGTAGCGGGCCCAGTCGGTGCCGAGGGTCTGGGCTCGCAGGGCGACGCGCCAGGGTCTGCGGTCGAGGGTCTTGGCGAGCACGGGTGCGGGGACGTCGGCGAGGAGCGCGTTGAGCGCGGCGGTGCGGGCGGCCCGGTTGATGCCGAGGCGGTTGAGGGCTTCGGCGAGTTGTTCGCCTTCGATGGCTTGGCCGGCGCGGCGGCTGGGGAAGAGCCAGTCGGTGTCGGGCCCGGCGCCGGTGGTGCGGCGGTTCTCGGCCAGCTCGGTGATGAGTTCGTCGAGGGGCGGCGGGATCGGGACGGGGTCACCGAGCTGGAGCATGAGCCCGTCGCCGGTGGCGTGGAGGTCGGTGAGTCGGAGGCGACTGATCCGGCTGGAGGGCAGGGCGTAGAGGAGCACGAGGCATCCCGCGACCCGGTAGGCGAGGTCGATGGTGTCGTCGTCGAGAAGCCGGGCGAGCAAGGCGAGACGGTCCGGTTCGGGCATCGGTCGGGGGGTGCCTTGGCGCTCGAGAGGCAGCTGGCGTGTCGGGCATCGTCGGGTGCGCATGGCCCAGTTGAGGAACGATCGGGCGTGGGTGCGGGTGCTGGGTCCGTTGGCGAACCAGGCGTCGATGTCGGCCTGGGTGCAGCCGGTCAGGTCGGTGCCGCGGGCTCGTAGCCATGCGAGGAACCGGACGGCGATGTTGGTTTGGGAGCGGGCCAGTTCGTAGCGGTTCTCGGTGAGCTCGCCCCGCTGGGCGTGACCTTCGAGACGAGGCTGGTGGTGCCAACGCAGGTAGGCGGCGATGAGGCGACGTTCCGCGGGTTCGTCGATGGCAGCGAGCCGGTTGGTGGCCCAGCGTTCGTAGGCGGCCAGGGTGCGGTCCCGGTCGGGAAGCACACGGTGGGCGACGAGGAGATCGCGCAGATGCTCACGCCCGGTCGATTCCGGTAGCTGGTCGATGCCGTCGTGGGTGAGGGGGACCTGGCCGGTGGCGATGGCACGGATCCGCTCGGTGGTGGCCGGTGCGCTCACCCAGGAAAGCCCGCCGCGGGGAACCTCCATAGCGCCAAGGGCCTCGACGAAGGGGACCAGTCGAGGGTCGATGTGTCCGGTGCCGTCATCGAAGACCCGCTCGAGACGGCGTCGCAATGCGCAGCGTCGGCATTGGCGCAGAGTGCGGAAGTCGTCGGTGGCCCCGCAGCTGTGGCAGCGGAGATCCTCGGTGATGCCAGCACAGCTCTTGCACACCCATGCCCCGTCGGCAGCGATGCCAGGCAAGGATCGGGTCTGGTCACAGCCTGGGCAGTCACCCCGGCGGATGATGCGGCGGCGGGCGCACGAGG
This sequence comes from Actinomycetota bacterium, assembly GCA_018335555.1. Taxonomy (GTDB): domain Bacteria; phylum Actinomycetota; class Nitriliruptoria; order Nitriliruptorales; family Nitriliruptoraceae; genus Egicoccus. The sequence continues at coordinate 1,403 of JAGXST010000104.1, forward strand.
CGCAGAGCGGGCCGTCGGGCCAGGCCGGCCGGCGAGTCTGTCGTCCGCACCCGTCGGCGCACGCCACGGTGGCCATGTTCAGGCTTGTTTCTTGGTGATCCGGGCTCGGCGGGGCCGCCGGCCCGACGGCTTCTTCTTGGCCTTCGGTGTCTTGGCTGGCCCGGTGGTGGCGGTGGTCTCGATCAACTCGGCCGGGGTGCAGTCGAAGATGTCGCACAGCGCGGCGAGGGTGTGCAGCGACAACCGTTCGGGGTGGCCGGTGACGAGCCGGTGCGTCTGGGAGTACGACAGCTCGACGCCCCGCTGTGCAAGCAGCGGCGCCAGCTCGGGGGTCGCCCACAATCCGTGGTCGGCCATCACCTCCCGAAGCCGCCATCGGTAGTCGACGTGTCGTCGCCGCGTGCTCATCGCTTCGTGTCTCCTGTGGCCGAGCTGATGCTGCGGTCCAGAGCGTCGCGCAACACCCGGGTGCGGTAGTCCGAGGACACCGACGTGTAGATCGCCGTGGTCGACGCGTACTCGTGCCCGACCTGTTGCTGCACGAACAAGGCGTCGAAGCCGTCCTCGATGAGATGGGTCACGTAGCTGTGACGCAGACAGTGCAACGTGAGGCCCTCGCCCAGGCCGACCGATCGGGCCGTGCGGGCGAACGCAGCGTTGATCCGGTCCTCGCTCACCACCGGCCGGCGTTCCGATGGCCACAGCCCGGCGCCGTCGCTGGCCTCGAGGTTCGGCCACACGTCCTCGACCCACTCGCCGATCACCTCGGGTGACCAGTCCATGACCGTCAACACGCTCCGCCGCCGGGGCGGGCTGCCCTTGGCCGCCTTGCCCCAACGCACCTGGCACACCCCGTAGGTGCCGAACTCGCCGGCCTTGGGGTTCGACCCGAAGTCGGCCAGCTCCAACATGCGCAGCTCCCGACGACGCAACCCCCACGCGTAGGCGACCTTGAGCATCGTCGCGTCCCGGAACGCGCTCACCCATCCCTTGCGGTTGCGCTGGCGGATCACCTCGACTGCGTCGTCGGCGGCATCGAAGAGATCCTGCAACTCGTCCCGGGTCAACGACCGCCGGCCGGGACGGCCCTCGAACTCGCTGCTGTGGATCGCCGTGTTCTCCGGCCGACACACCTGCGTCGGCGCGGACCCGAACTGGGTCGTGCACGTCGACGTCCAGCCGTAAGCCGGGTCGCACACGAACGCACAGAACCCGCCGATCGCCAGCTGGTAGCTGCGGATCGTCGAGTGCGCCAGATGCTCGACCGACCGCAGCTCACCAACCCACTCGTCCAGATGGCCAGGCAGCCACTCCCATGGCCACGCCCCCGTCTGGGACCGGAACCGGCGCACCACCCGCTCCCGAGCGCCGATCGTCGCAACGTTCAGGTTCCGGGCCAGCTGCTGGTCCCGCCAGCCCGACAACATCGCCTCGAACACCTCACCGGTCGCCACCGACGCCGGCGACACCGACGCCAACCGCAACCGTCCAGAACCGCTCAAACCGACCTCCGACTCCATCGCAACAGATGCGAGATCCAATCATCTGATGCGACCCAGCCCGCGGATGCCCAGGCCACACGACACGCGGGCCCCTCCTCGACTATCCACCAGCAGGCGCGCCACACGTGCAAACGTGCAGGTCAACGCCGCGATCACGATGCACCCGCGAACATGCATCAGATGGAATATGCGGCGTTAGTCCCAGAACGCCGGGTCGCGGGCGCTTTCCATGCTGGGCTCCTGTCCCCGATTCCCGGCGTCGAGCATCACCAAAATGCTCCGCCGGCGGTCTACGTCGGCTTCGAAGCGTCTGCTCGAGCCCACCGACCGAGGACACTCCGTAGCGTAAGTCGCCGCTCTGCGTGCGATCGGCCTACCCGAACGCTTACCCGCCGACTTACCGCGAAGAAATCTCGGATTCGCGCGAGAGGTTTTGCCCTCTCAAAAGGCCTAGTCAGGTTGTGGAGGACTCTTCTGCCGATGACGCCGTTCCCGGCGGTGAGCGCGCCAGCTTCCTGACCGTCGAGGAGGCGGCTGCCGTCCTGCGGATCGGGCGCACGGCGGCCTACGAGGCCACCAGGCGCTACCGCGCCACCGATGGCGCCGAGGGCATTCCCGTCTACAAGGTCGGCGGGACCCTTCGCGTCCCTCGTCACAAGCTCGAGGAGATCGCGGGCGGTCCTCTCGAGATCCCAGTCGGGCGCGCCCACAACACGTCGACGCAG
>JAGXST010000105.1 GCA_018335555.1 Actinomycetota bacterium
ATGATCGAGGTCCCGATCACGCTGAGCTGCGTCAGCAACGAGATCGGTGGCGACCTGGTCGGCAACGCGGTGTGGCTCGGGTTCCCGCTGCGCGACCTGCTCGACGAGGCCGGCGTCGCGGACGACGCGGACCAGATCGTCGGGCGGTCCGTCGACGGGTTCACCGCCGGCTTCCCGGTCGCGGCGGCCTACGACCGCGACGCCCTGGTTGTCGTCGGCATGAACGGCGAGCCGTTGCCGGCCCGGCACGGCTTCCCGCTGCGGCTGGTCGTTCCCGGCCTGTACGGCTACGTCTCGGCCACCAAGTGGCTGGCCGAGGTCGAACTGACCCGCTTCGACCGCTTCGACGCGTACTGGGTGCCGCGCGGCTGGTCGGCGGAAGGCCCGATCAAGACGATGTCGCGTATCGACGTGCCCGCCGGGCTGTCCGAGCTCGCCGCCGGCACCGTCGCGGTCGCCGGGGTCGCGTGGGCACCCATACGCGGGATCCGCGGCGTCGAGGTCCAGGTCGACGACGGGGCCTGGGAACCGGCCGAGCTCGCCGCCCCGGTCAACGACCTGACCTGGCGCCAGTGGGTCCTGCGTTGGGAGGCCACCCCCGGCTACCACCGCATCCGGGTGCGTGCCACCGACGGCAACGGCGAGACGCAGACCGAGGAGCGGGCCCCGGTCATGCCCGACGGCGCCACGGGCTGGCACACGATCACGGTCAGCGTCACGGGCTGATCCCGACGTCGTGACCCGTCCCGCCCCTACCCGTCCACAACGCCTCCTACTACAGAAGTAGTAGGTACCTGCCCGCTCCCGCGGGTCCCACTACGAAGGAGCTACGACCATGCGCATCCGACACCGAAGCGCGGCGATCGTCGCCGCGGCCGCGCTCGCCCTGGCCGCCTGTGGCAGCGACGACGACACGGCCGCGACCGAGCCCGAGACCACCGAGTCGCCCATGGACGACGGGATGACCGAGGAGTCGATGGACGAGGACATGTCCGGCGAGATGGGCGAGGAGATGGCCCTGACGTCGGAGGCGTTCGGCCCGGCCTGCGCCGATCTGCCCGCCGACGGCGAGGGTTCGGCCGAGGGCATGATGGACGACCCGGTCGCGACCGCCGCGAGCAACAACCCGGCCCTGTCCACGCTGGTCGAGCTGGTCGGCCAGGCCGACCTCGTCGACACGCTCAACTCGGCCGAGGCGCTCACCGTCTTCGCGCCGGCCAACTCGGCCTTCGAGGACTTGCAGGCGTCCGAACCCGAGCTGTTCGACATGGTGGCCTCCGACCCGGAGCTGCTGGCCGAGGTGCTGACCTACCACGTGGTCGAGGGTGAGCTCGACGCGCCCGCGCTGGCCGAGGCCGGTTCGGCGACCACGCTGCAGGGCGGCGAGCTGACCGTCGCCGTCGACGGCGAGGACGTCATGGTCGAGGCCGACGGCTCCACCGCGACGGTGGTCTGCGGCAACGTCACGACCGCGAACGCGACCGTCCACGTCATCGACACGGTGCTGCTGCCCGACGTCGGCTGACCTCGACGGCTCGACACGGGCGGACGCCGGCTCGGCGTCCGCCCGTCGTCGTGTCCGCTACTCCCAGGTGTGCACCGGCTCGTTGCTGCGCATGCCGGCCATGTAGCGCCGGGTCATCTCGATGATGGCCTCGCGGCGGTCGAGCCCCTCGTCGAGGAGGCCGCGCACGGTGCGGACCTGCCAGCCGGCGCCGGTGATCCGTCGCAGGCAGCGCTGCTCGATGATGCCGAGGTAGTGGTCACGGTCGCGGCGGTCGACCTGCCACGCGTCGAGGCCCCGGTGGGCCAGGGGCAGCAGGGTGCGCAGCACCAGTTCACTGGCGGGCACCGTGCCGACCCCGGGCCAGAACAGCTCGGCCTCGATGCCGTGCTTCGCGGCGGCGAAGAAGTTGTCGCAGGCGGCGGCGAACGACAGTTGCCGGTCGATCGGAGGGTCGAGCTCGGCGAGCGCCCGGACCAGGCCGAAGTAGAACGCCGCGTTCGCGACCGTGTCGACCACCGACGGCCCGGCCGGCAGCACCCGGTTCTCGATGCGCAGGTGGGGCTTGCCGCGTGCGACCGCGTAGATCGGCCGGTTCCAGCGGTAGACGGTGCCGTTGTGCAGGACCAGCTCCGGCAGGTGCGGCACCCCGCCGCGTTCGAGGACCTCCTCGGGCTCCTCGTCGTCGAGCAGCGGCAGCAGGGCGGGGAAGTACTTCACGTTCTCGTCGAACAGGTCGAGCAGCGAGGTGATCCACTTCTCGCCGAACCACACCCGCGGCCGCACGCCCTGGGCGGCGAGTTCCTCGGTCCGGGTGTCGATCGACTGCTCGAACAACGCGATGCGGGTCTCGCGCCACAACTCCTTGCCGAGCAGGAAGGGCGAGTTGGCACCGACCGCGACCTGCGCCGCCGCGCCCGCCTGCGCCGCGTTCCAGGCCGTCGCGAACCCGTCGGGGGAGACCTGCAGGTGCAACTGGACCGAGGTCGCGGCCGCCTCCATCGTGATCGAGCTGACCCGTGTCTTCAGCCGTTCCGGGCCCTCGATCTCGACCTGCAGGTCCTCGCCGCGGGCCTCGAGGATCTGCTCGTTGAGCAGGTGGTAGCGCGGGCTCGCCGACAGGTTCTGGATGGTCAGGTCGAGGTCGGTGAGCGTGGGCATGATGCCGATCATCACCACGTGGGCGTCGAGTTCCTGCGCCCGTCGGTGGGCGTGCAGGAACGAGGTCTCGAGCTCTTCCTCGATCTCGCGGAACACGGTGCCGACCAGCTTGTGGGGCGCGAGGTTGAACTCGATGTTGAACTGGGCGAGTTCGGTCTGGAAGTCCTCGGACTCGAGCCGGTCGAGCAGTTCGGCGTTGATCATCATGGGGGTGCCGTCGGTGTCGACGACGTAGAACTCGACCTCGACGCCGACCAGTTTGCGCTCGGTCTCGAACGCGCCGCCCTCGAGCATGCGGCGCAGCACGTCGAGGTCGCGCTTGACCTTCTCGCGATAGCGCTGACGGTCCTCGCGGGTGAAGCGAACGTCGTCGATGTCGCGCCCCACCGGTCACCTCCCACGAGCGTCCGCCTCGGCGGAGCGTAGAGCCCGGCCGGCGGCGAGGTCGCGATACCGTGCCGTGCGTTCGCCGGCGGTCGACAGGAGACAGCGGTGCGTCTGCGTCCGATCGGTCCGCCCGACCTGTCCGCGGTGCTCGACCTCAACGCCACCGAGGTCCCGAAGGTGGGTCCGCTCGACGCCGACGGGCTCGCCCGCCTGGTCGCGATCTGCGACCTCGCCCTGCTCGCCGAGGACGGCGACGGCCTGGTTGGCATGGTGCTGGCCCTGGCGCCGGGTGCGGCCTACGGCTCTCCCAACTACGCATTCTTCGAGCGACGCGGGACCGACCACCTCTACGTCGACCGGATCGCGGTCGCGGTGCGGGCCAGGCGACAGGGGGTCGCCTCGGCGCTCTACGACGCGGTGGAGCAGCGGGCCGGGGAGACCGGGCGTGGCGAGGTCACCTGTGAGGTCAACGTCGTGCCGCGCAACGACGGCTCGTTGCGTTTCCACGCCGCCCGCGGGTTCGCCGAGGTCGGCCGACAGGACATCGGCGCGCACCGGGTGAGCCTGCTGGCGAAGCCGCTGCACCGACCGAACGGGCCCGGGCAGTCCTGACCAGCTCCACTTGACCGAACGACCGTTCGGCCGACACGGAATGGGAACCGCAGCCGGCGTTCATGGAGGAACCCGTGCAGACGCTCTCCGTCAAGGCTCGCTTCCTCGGCGCGTTCAGCCTGACGATCCTCGTCTTCCTCGGTGTGGCCGGCTGGCGCGTGGCCGACTCCGAGAAGATCGCCGTCGCGACGGCGACCCAACGTGACGAGGCGACCGCCAACGTGGTGATCGCCGGTGAACTGCGCACGGCGCTGCTCGAGCGCGAGGCGCAGGTCGTGCGTCTGCTGCTGGCCGACTCGCCCGATCGCCGCAACGCCCTGCACGCCCGCCAGGCCGAACTGCAGGCCGGCGTCGGCGAACGGCTGGCCGGACTCGGCGGCATCGGTGCGGAACGCCGAGCCGAGTTGGCCGCGGTCACCGCCGAACTCGATGCCGGTGTCGACCACCTCGTGGCGCGCCTGCGCGCCGGCGAGTTGGCCGCAGCCCGCGACGTGTTCGCCAACGAGGTGGAACCCGCGACGGCGCAGGCGGCAGCGCTCGCGGCCGAGTTCGCCGCCGACCAGCAGGCGGCCGCCGAGGCGGCCGCGGTCGCGGGTCGGGAGGCGTCGATCGCCAACCGGATCACCACGCTGGCCGTCATGGGCGTGATCGCCGTGGCCGTGATCGCGTTCGCGTGGTTCATGGGCCGCTCGATCTCGCGTCGGCTGACGGACGCCGCGACCACCCTCGACGGCCAGGCCGTCGGGCTCGGACGTGTCAGTGCGGAGTTGGCCGGGTCGGTCAACGACGTCGCCGACCAGGCCGTCGTCGTCGCCGCGGCGGGGGAGCAGGTCTCGGCCAACGTGGCCACCGTGGCCACGGCGGTCGAGGAGATGAACGCCAGCACCCGCGAGATCGCGGTCAGTGCCAGCAACGCCTCCCAGGTCGCCGAGGAGGCCGTCGCCGTGGTCGAGGAGACCAACGGCACCGTGGCCATGCTCGGTGCGTCCAGCGCCGCGATCGGCGACGTGGTCGCCACGATCGCCTCGATCGCCGACCAGACCAACATGCTCGCGCTCAACGCCACCATCGAGGCGGCCCGGGCCGGCGAGGCCGGCAAGGGTTTCGCCGTGGTCGCCGGTGAGGTCAAGAACCTCGCCGCCCAGACCGCCGCGGCCACCGAGGAGATCACGCGCCGCATCGAGGCCATCCAGGCCGAGTCCGACGGCGCCGTCGCGGCCATCGACCGCATCAGCGACGTCATCGGTCGGGTCTCCCGGATGCAGGGCACGATCGCAGCGGCCGTCGAGGAGCAGACCGCGGCGACGCACGAGATCGCCCGCAACGTGTCCGAGGCGGCCGCCGGCAGCGCCCAGATCGCCGACGGCGTGGCCGGCGTCGCTGACGCGTCGCGTGGGTCGGGCCGGGCAGCCGCGGCGACCCTGGCCGCGGCGGACCAGCTCGCCGCGCTCGCCCGCGACCTGCAGCGGCTGGTCGAGGGCGGCAAGCGTGCCGAGGGCCGCGTCCCCGGCCCGGCACCGGTCGGTGCGGACGGGGGCACGCGGCCCGCGGAGGACCTGGCGCAGGTGTGAGTTCGGCAGCCGGTGTTGGGAGATTGGCCCGAGCCCATCCGCTCACGCCGCGAGAACACCCAGCGGTTGCGCACATGTCGGTCACCCGACCTCTGCCACCGTCCGGTCGAGCCTGCCGTGCTCGGTCGAGCCAGACCGTCACCGATGACGGCCTGGCTCGACCGAGACCGTTTCCGTCGACCGAGCCCGCGGTGTCACTGCGGTGCGTCGATGCCGTTCGCGGCCGCCGGTGTCGTGACTGGTCGTCAGTCCTGGGGGCAATGTGCGACATCGACGACGAGGCGCGACATGGCGGCCATCCCGGCGACCGCAGGGATGAGCAGCACCGCCGAGGCCAGCAGTCGTCGCCGAGGCGTAGGAGCCGCGAGGTATTGCCACCGTTTGCACCGGCTCGGCGCGGCACCGGCGCCGCGACTGCATAGCGTCGCGGCCCTTCGGGGACCGGCCCCGGGCCGGGCGCGCGCACGACCGTGCGATGCGTGGAGACAAGGGGAGCAGCAATGCGGCGCAGGTTGACCACGTTCGTTCTGGCGGGAGCACTCGCCATCAGCAGCGGGATCGTGCCCGCCGCGGCCCAGACCGCCGATGACGGCCCGTGTCCCGCCGACACGCCGCGCGCCCCGTTCGTGGACGTGGCCGACGACGCCACGCACGCGGACGGCATCGACTGCGCCTACGCCAGGGACCTGGTGGCCGGGGTGAGCGCCGACCGGTTCGCACCGGGCAGGGCCGTGTCGCGGCAGCAGGCCGCGTCGCTGGTCGCCCGCGCCCTCGACGAGGCCGGCGTCGGACTGCCACAGCCCTCAGCGGGCACCGACTTCCCCGACGTGTCCGCCGCGCACCGCGACAACGTCCGGCGCCTGCAGGCGGCCGGCATCGTCCAGGGACGCACGGACGGCACGTTCGGGACCGGTGACGTGACCCGCGAGCAGTTCGCGAGCCTGCTGGTGCGAGCCCTCGGCTACGCGCGCAACCTCGACGTGCTCGCCGCGGCCCGCGACGCGTTCCCCGACGTGTCGTCGGCGGCCCACGCCGCCAACGTCGACGCGGCTGCGGAGCAGGGCCTGCTGGCCGGCCGCTCCGACGGCACGTTCGCACCCGGCGAGGCCACCCGCCGCGACCAGGCCGCGACCGTGGCCACGCGCCTGCTCGGCGAACTCGAACGCGGCGGGGACTTCCAGACCGCCGGTGGCGAGGTGTGGGTGCTCGACCAGGGCACCGACCGCATCCACGTCTACGACGGCGACGACGCCTTCGCCGAACTGGTCAGCATCGACGTGCGTCCGCAGACGCTGCGCGACCTCGGCTTCGACGCCGCACCGTCGGGCGCGTTCACCGTCCCGCACATGATCGAGTTCGACTCGCAGCAGCGCTACGCCTTCGTCGCCTCCACCGCCGGCGGCGTCACCATCGTCATCGACGCCCGCAGCAAGCAGGTCGTCGATGTGCTCGCCACCGGTCCTGGCAGCCACATGGCCGCCGTCACCCCCGACGACAGCGCCGTGTGGGTCGCGGTGATCGGGACGCCCGGCCGCTCCGACACGCGTCCGAACCCGGCCGATCCCGACGGAGACCCGATCCCGGCGCTGGCCCGCACGATGGTCGAGATCCCGCTCGACCTCGACGCCGCGTCACCGACGTTCGCGATCGGCCGGACGCTGCACCTGTCCGACCTGGTCGCGCCGCTCGAGGCTGCCAACGACTGGGAGTACCCGTCGTACAGCCCGGTCTGCCACCAGTACACCTCGGACTCCTCGCAGGCGTGGATCACGCTCGGGCCCGGTTGGAACCAGGGCGGGCTGGTCGTGCTCGACCTCGCGTCCGGGACCCTGGTCACCCAGGCCGCGTTCGATCCGGCCGAGGTGAAGGCCAACTGCGGCGTGTCGGTC
>JAGXST010000106.1 GCA_018335555.1 Actinomycetota bacterium
CCCGCGAGGGTCCCGACGCCGTTCATGTTGGGGTGGATGGCGCAGAAGAAATACCACTGCTCGGGCAGATCCTCCCACGTCAGTGACTCGTCGACGTGGGCCGACGAATCCGGGCCGGTGATCAGCTCCGAGGACAGGAACTGCTCCCCGACCGGGGCCGGATTCTCGACGTCGCCCTCGAGTTCGGTGATCACGACGTTGTGCGCGACCCCGCTCTCGAGGTTGTCGAACACGAACGTGATCGTCTCGGCCTCCTGCGAGGGGGTGACCTCCCACAGTTCGACCGGTTCGCAGCCGCCGTCGGTGGGCAGGCAGAACTCGACCGAATTCTCCGCGGCGATGACCGGCGCGTCATCGGGGACGACGAGCAGGGGCTGGACGTTGATGTTGCGGTCCTCGTCGGCGATGTTGCCGATGAGTCCGGCGGCATAGGCGCCGCCGAGGGCGAACGGCACGATGGCCGCGAAGGCGACGACGGCCTTGCGGCCGCCGTCGAGACGATCCTGCGACGCGGCCAGCGACGCCGTCAGCAGGATCCCGGCGGCTGCCACGGTTGCCACGGCGAGGGCGACCTCGTGCGTGGTCCACAGCAGGATCGCAGCGACGGCCCCGATGAACAGCACCATCGCGAGCAGCACGGCGATGGGCAGCACGATCGGGAGAAACACCCGGTTGCGGAACTCGGTCTTCACGGATCGGACCTCGAAGGTGGGTCGCTACGGCAGCAGGCTGGGGGGAAACGGGACTGGTGGAAGGGGACGGTCAGACTCGCGGCGCCCCGTCGAAGGACATCACGATCAACGTGATGGCGTACAGGCCGATCGCACCGAACAGGCCGCCGTACAGCAGCCGGCCGTAGAGCTTGGTGTCGAACCGCAGGTGCATGAAGAAGCCGGCCACCATCACGAACTTGATGCCCATGAGCACGACCAGCAGGGGGATGGCGAGCGCCCCGAAGTCGACGAAGTAGGTCGAGACCTCGAGGGCCGTGAGGATCGCGAGGATGATCGCGATCCGGACGTACTCGCGCGGCCCGGGGTGATGGTCGACGTGCCCACCGGCCGCCTGGGCCGGGTCGTGGGTCTCGGTGGTGCTCATGACGGTCCTCGTCTAAGGGTGGCTCGCGCGGGCGGCGTCAGGCAAGGGGGCCCAGGATCAGGCCTCCATCAACAGATCGGGGATCAGGTACACGACGGTGAAGATGATGACCCAGATGATGTCCACGAAGTGCCAGTACAGGCCGATCATCTCGGTCTTGAGATCCTGGTCCGGCTTGACCTTGCCGGTGAGCGTGAGCGAGTACAGGCTCAGCAACAGCAGGATGCCGACGAACACGTGCAGCCCGTGGAACCCGGTCAGGACGAAGAAGCCCGACGCGAAGGGGCTCTGCGTCAGGTTCAGGCCCTCCTTGTAGAAGACCGTGAACTCGAAGATCTGGCCACCGAGGAACACCGCGCCCTGACCGGCCGTGGCCAGGATCCACATCCGCATGCGGCGCATGTCGCGGCGCGTGTGGGCGTTGTGGGCGAGCACCATCGTCAGCGAGCTCATCAGCAGCACGAACGAGCTGATCGAGGTGAAGGGGATGTCGAAGATCTCGACCCCCGGGCCGCCGGCCGTGGTGTCGAGGTAGAGGATGTAGGCCGAGACGAAGGCTCCGAAGAACAGGAACTCCGAGCCCAGGAACACCCACATCCCGAGCTTGCGGTGGTCGAGACCGAGGGTGGTCTCGTGGACGCCTGCCGTCACGTGTGCTGCCTTTCGGTTCGTCTCCGGCCGATGGTCACGGTGGCCGGGCAGATCAGGTGCGTGGGTGGAGTCGGGTCAGTGGGCGGCGACACCGGAGCGTGGGGCCGCGGGGTCCTCGACGATCGGGTCGTCGTCGTCACCCTCGGCGACGGGTTCGATGATCCAGCCGAAGAAGCCGATGATCACCCACACCACGCCGAGACCGATCAGCCACGGGGTCGGGCCGAGCAGACCGTAGGCCACCGGGAAGAACCCGAGGCACATCACCAGCGGCCAGTACGAGGGGTCGGGCATGTGGATGTGGTGACCGTCGTGGTCGCCCTCGCCGTGGGCGGCCGCCTCCGCGGTCACGTGGTCCTCGGAACCCCCGGCCGGGACGGCGACGGGCTGGCCGGCCGCGTCCTCGGCGTACTTGCGGTGCCAGAACTCGTCGCGGTGGCTGACCACGGGGATCTCGGCGAAGTTGTAGTGCTTCGGCGGCGACTCGGACAGCCACTCGATGGTGCGGGCGTCCCAGGGGTCTGGCCCGGAGGCCGCACCTGCGCGGATCGAGGCGATCAGGTTGAACAGGAACACCAGTGCGGAGACCGCCAGGACCACCACGCCGAGCGAGCTGAGCAGGTTGTACAGCTCGACGGTGCCGCCGAGTTCCGCGGGCAGCACGGCGGTGCGGCGCGGCTGGCCGAGCAGACCCGACATGTGCATCGGCCCGAATGTGAGGTTGAACCCGAGCAGCCAGGTCCAGAAGTGGACCCTCCCGAGCTTCTCGCTCATCAGCCTGCCGGTGACCTTCGGGAACCAGTAGTAGACGCCGGCGATCAGCGCGAACAGCGCACCACCGAAGAGCACGTAGTGGAAGTGGGCCACGACGTAGTAGGTGTCGTGCTGCTGGGCGTTGTGCGGCACGACGGCGTGGGTGACACCCGAGAGCCCGCCGATGGTGAACATCGACACGAAGCCGATCGAGAACAGCATCGGGGTCGTGAAGCGCAGCTTGCCGCCCCACATCGTGAACACCCAGTTGAAGATCTTGATGCCGGTGGGGACCGCGATGAACATCGTCGACAGCGCGAAGGCCGACCGTGCCACCGGCCCGATGGCGGAGGTGAACATGTGGTGGGCCCACACCCCGAAGCCGATGAAGCCGATCGCGGCGCCCGCGAAGGCGACCGCGGCGTAGCCGAACAGCGGCTTGCGGCTGAACACCGGCAGGATCTCGGACACGATCCCCATCGCCGGGAGGATCATGATGTAGACCTCGGGATGCCCGAACAGCCAGAACAGGTGCTGCCACAGGATCGGGTCGCCACCGGTGGCGGGGTTGAAGAACTGCGCCCCGAACACGGTGTCGAACTGCAGCATGAACAGCGCGACCGCGATGATGGGCATCGCGAACAGCAGCAGGAAGTTGGTGACCAGCGACATCCAGATGAACATCGGCATGCGCATGAAGGTCAGGCCCGGCGCACGCATGTTCAGGATGGTGACGATGAAGTTGACGGCCGCCGACAGCGAGGAGACGCCGAGCAACTGCAGGCCGATGGCGTAGAACGCCATGTTGGACACGCCGTCGAGCGCCAGCGGGGCGTAGCCGGTCCAGGCGCCGTTGGGTGCGCCGCCGAGCAGGAAGCTCGAGTACAGGAAGATGCCGCCGAACAGGTACATCCAGTAGCTGAAGGCGTTCAGTCGCGGGAAGGCGACGTCGCGGGCACCGATCTGCAGCGGGATCAGGTAGTTGAAGAACGCCGCACCGAAGGGCATGACCACGAGGAAGACCATGGTCAGGCCGTGCATGGTGAAAACCTGGTTGTAGATCTCGGCCGTCACCAGGTCCATCTCGGCCTGGGCGAGCTGGGCGCGGATGACCCCCGACTCGGCGCCGCCCAGGGTGAAGAACACCAGGACGGTGAAGAAGTACATGATGCCGATCCGCTTGTGATCGGTCGTCGTGATCCAGCTCGTGAACCCCTTCTCGGCCCGGGGACGCGAGAAGACGCTCCGGCGAGAAGTCGTCGGCGTGCTCTGCGACATCGTGGTTCCTCGTTCGTCACCGCCAGTGATGGGCGTGGCGGATCACTCCAGGGCGAGCAGGTAGGCGACGAGCGCGTCGATCTCTTCCTCGGTGAGGTTGAGGTTCGGCATGCCCACGCCGTTCTCGGGCTGCATCGGCTTCATCGCGGGCGGGTCGCGCAGCCACTCGCGCAACTGCTCCTCGTCGTCGACGTCGAAGAGCCCGGCGGCGAATTCCTCGCGGCTGGCGAAGTGGGTCAGGTCGGGACCGACGCCGGGGACGCGGGCGCCGTCACCGTTCCAGACCTGGTGGCAGGCGGCGCAGCTACGGGCACCGATGTCGGTGTTGTGCTCGACCCCGAACAACTCGGCGCCCTGGGCGGCGAGACCGTCGGTGGGCGTCACCGCGGGTGACATCTGGTTGTCGACCCAGGCGTCGAAGTCACCCTGCTCGAGCGACTCGGCCCGGATGCGCATGTTCACGTGGGAGAGGCCGCAGTACTCGGCGCACATGCCGAGGTAGCGGTCGGCCTCGGAAGCCTGGATGTTGAGGTAGGTCTGCTGCCCGGGCACGACGTCCTGCTTGCCGGCCAGGCGCGGGATCCAGAAGGAGTGGATGACGCCGCGTGCGGGGTCGCGGCCGGGGTCGGCCGCGGTCATCTCGAGCCGGACCGGGGTGTCGACCGGGATGACGAGTTCGTTGGCGGTGTAGATGTCGAAGTCGGGGTAGTAGAACTCCCACCACCAGCGGTGACCGACGACCTCGACGGTGAGGTACTCGCCGTCGGGTTCGTTCATCGTCGAGAAGATCCCCTGGACGGTCGGCACGGCGATGCCGGCCAGGATCAACGCCGGGATGACGGTCCAGAAGATCTCGAGGCGGGTGTTGCCGTGCACCTGTGCCGGCAGCGAACCGTCGTCATCGGGGCGGCGGCGGAACTTGACCACCGCGAAGATGATCAGGCCCTGCACGAGGATGAAGACGACCAGGGCGATCACGAACACGGGGACGATCAGGTCGTGCGGCCCCTGGGCGTACGGACCGGCGGGGTCCATGGCGCTCTGCGGCGCACTGCACGACGCCAGGAACAGTCCCAGGGCGAGCACGAGGATCGTGCCCACCCGCGTCCGACGACGGATCGGGGCGCGCGTGCCCGGCAAGGTGGGCGCCGGGAGCGGCTTGGTCCGGTCGCGCAACGTGGCTCTCCTCACGGTCACAGGTCGTACTTGTGGAGCCGTCGGCCCCGGAGCGGCACACACACGGTGGTGAACCGGTGGACGTGCAGACGAGCAGACCCACTTCCAGCCTGGGCCACCCTCGGGCGCGGAGGGTAGCCGTTCGCCGGTGTGGGGACCCAACCGGCCGACGACCACGCGCGATACCCGGGCGGGGGACACGCTCGCAGCCCTACGGCTCCCAACGGAAGGTCCGCGTGGCCAGCGCGATCGCCGCGGCCCCCCAGCCGACCACGACCGCGAGGGGCGCCGTGGCCAGACCTTCGCCGGAGAAGGCAACACGCAGCACCTCGCCCAACGCCCCGACCGGCAGTGCCCGCCCGACCGCGGCGAGGCCGTCCGGCAACGTGCCGGCATCGAAGGCGACCCCGCTGATCACCAACAGCACCAGGAACAGCGCGTTCGACAGTGCAAGGGTCGCCTCGGCCCGCAGCGCTCCGGCCATCAGCAGACCGAGCGCGGTGAAGGTGACCGCACCGATGAGCACCGCGACCGGGGCGATCAGACCCCCACCCGCGGGCGACCAGCCCAGGGCACCCACGGCCAGGCCGACCACGAGGACGGTCTGCACGGCCAGGACCGCCGCGGTCGCCAGTCCCTTTGCGACCAGGAACCCCCAGCGAGGCAGTGGCGTGCCGCCGAGTCGCTTGAGCACGCCGTACTTGCGCTCGAAGGCGGTCTGGATCGCGACGGCGACCAGGCCCGTCGCGGCGACCGAGATCGCGAGCGCACCGGGGACGAGGAACTCGACCGCAGGACGTCCCGCCGTCGGCAGGACGTCGACCACCGAGAAGAACCCGAGGATGCCCAGCGGGATACCCAACGTCACCACCAGGGACTCCGGCGACCGCAGGACCATGCGCAACTCCATGGCCGCCTGCGCGAACACGGCCCGCAGCATCGGGGTGCGACGATCGGCGGTCACTTCCGATCCTCCGGGACCGTCGGTCTCGCCCGGCGGTTCGCTCGACCGCCGCCGCTCACCTCGTCGCGCTCCGTGAGACGGAGGAAGACGTCCTCGAGGCTGCGCTTGCCGGCCTGCAGGTGACCGAGCACGACGTCGCGGTCGCCGAGCCAGGTCGCCAGTGCCGCGACCAGGCGCGGCGAGTTCTGGGCCCGCACGACGTAGCGGCCGGGCCGCACCTCCTCGACGACCGCGCCGACGGCACGGGACAGGTCGGCGATGTCGAGGTCGGGGCGCGCCGAGAACTCGAGTTCCCCGCCCTCGCCGTGGGTGAGTTCGTCCGGCGTGCCCAGCGCGACCAGTCGGCCGCGGTCGACGATCGCGACGCGGTCGGCCAACTCCTCGGCCTCGTCGAGCAGGTGGGTGGTCAGGACCACGGCGACACCCTGGTCGCGCAGTTCGCGGACGTGGTCCCAGGCCAGGCGCCGCGCCGCGGGGTCCAGGCCGGCGGTCGGCTCGTCGAGGAACACCACCTCGGGACGGCCGATGACCGCCAACGCCAGCGACAAGCGCTGCTTCTGCCCGCCGGACAGGTCGCGGAACCGGGTCCGACGGGCATCGTCGAGGCCGACCCGCTCGAGCAGGGCGTCGGGGTCGAGAGGGTCGGCGTAGTAGGCCGCGAACAGCCGCAGCACCTCGGCCGGGCGGGCCATCGGGTAGACGCCGCCCTCCTGCAGCATCAGGCCGAGCCGCGGTCGCAGCCGGGCGCCGTCCCGACGGGGGTCGAGGCCGAGCACCCGCACGATGCCGGCGTCCGGGCGGCGAAACCCCTCGCAGCACTCGATCGTGGTGGTCTTGCCCGCGCCGTTGGGACCCAGCAGCGCCAGCGTCTCGCCATGGCCGACCTCGAGGTCCAGGCCGTCGACCGCCGTCGTGGGGCCGTACCTCTTGGTGAGCCCACGCACCTCGATGGCAGGAGTGGACACGGCTGCTCACGGGTCGAGGACGTCGGGAAGGTAGCGGCAAGCCGCCTGCCGCCTACGCTGCGCCCTGATGGACGATGCGACGCCGCGCCGCGACAGCCCGCCCGAGGAGACCGCGGCGGAGCCTGCGGCTGCGTCCGACCTGTGGGGCTGGCGACCACGGAGTTGGACGCCCGGCCGCACACTGCCGATCGCGATCGGCGTGGCCCTCGGGCTGCTCGGCGCCCAGTTGGTCACCGGCCTCCTCGGCCGGGTCCAGCACCTGCTGGTCATCATCGTCGTGTCGCTGTTCCTGTCGTTCGCGATGGAACCGGCCGTGCAGTGGATGGCGCGCCGCGGTCTGCGGCGGGGGCTCGGCACCTGGATCGTGTTCCTCGGCACGCTGCTGATGCTCGGCGGGTTCTTCTGGGCGATGACCAACCTGGTGATCGACCAGGTCCGCATGCTCGTCAACGCCGGCCCGACGCTGCTCGGCGACCTGTCCGACCAGGCCCAGGACCTGCTGCCCGAGGAGATCGGTGCGACGGTCGCGGAGTGGCTCGACGAGCAGCAGCGGGCGCTGCCCCAGCGCCTCGCCGGTTCCGCGTCCGTGCTCGGACGCGGCGCGGTCGGCGTCGGCCAGTCGCTGCTGGGCGGGCTGTTCCAGATGGCCACGATCGGCCTGGTGACGTTCTACCTCGTGGCGGACGGTCCCCGCCTGCGTCAGCGGTTGGCCAGCCGCCTCGAGCCGCACGACCAGATCCGGGTCCTCGGATTGTGGGAACTCGCCATCGCCAAGACCGGCGGCTACGTCTACAGCCGCGTGCTGACCGCGATCGCCTCGGCCGCCTTCCACTCGCTCGTCTTCTCGCTCATCGGGCTCGAGTACGCCATCGCCCTCGGGTTGTGGGTCGGGCTGATCTCGTCGTTGATCCCGGCGATCGGCACCTACCTCGCGGGTCTGTTGCCCATGATCGTCGCGCTCGCGCAGTCGCCGAGCCAGGCGGTGTGGGTGCTGACGGCCATCGTGATCTACCAGCAGATCGAGAACTACCTCGTCGTCCCGCGGATCACGGCCACGACCCTGGAGTTGCATCCGGCGGTCGCGTTCCTGTCGGTGCTCGGAGGTGCCGCGATCGCGGGGGCGACCGGTGCCCTGCTCGCGCTGCCGGCCGTCGCCATCGTCACCGCGCTGATCAGCGCCTCGGGCGAGGAGTACGACGTCCTCGAGCACCACCTGCTCGAACTCGGCCCCGAGGGCTCCCCGGAGGGGCTGTTCGCGCGCGCCGACCCCGCGGAACCCGCCGAGGACGACGGTGACCATCCGGACGAGGGCGACGGGAACTGATGCGCTGCGCGCGCAAACGTGTATAGACTGCGTCCCGTGGCCCGCAAGGGTCATTCGCGGCCCCGTGTGTCCCCCCGTCACACGGGGCCGCTCCATGCCCGCACCCGGCCGGCGAGGAGGCGGTTCGCATGAGTCCTGGAGCCCACCATGCCGGGTCCTCCCCCGGAGCCCACCAGACCGGGTCCTCCCCCGGAGCCCACCAGACCGGGCACGCGACGGCGCGCTACGAAGTCCCGACCGATCCGTCCGACGTCGACATCGTGGCGGCGCAACTGTGGGCCGCGGGTGCGATCGGCGTGTGGGAGCGGCCGGCGGTCCTCGTCGCATGGTTCACCGAGGCGACCGAGGCCGTCCCCGCCGGCGGCTCGTGGTCGGACGAACCCGACCACGACTGGCAGGCGGCGTGGAAGGCCACGATCCAACCCGTGCACGCGGGCAGGTTCGCGATCGTGCCGACCTGGCTGGTCGACGAGCACGAGCCGGCCGCCGGTGAGGTGACCCTGGTGCTCGATCCCGGTCGCGCGTTCGGCAGTGGCCACCACGCGACGACGACGCTGTGCCTGGAACTGCTCGGTGAACTCGACCTCGACGGGGTCACCCTCGCCGACGTCGGTTGCGGGACCGGGGTGCTGGCCATCGCGGCCGCCCGTCTGGGTGCCGAGGTGACCGCGGTGGACATCGATCCCGACGCGGTCGAGGTCACCCGTGAGAACGCGGCCCGCAACGGGGTCGAGCTCCGCACCGCCGTCGGCAGCGTGGACGCGCTCGACGGGCCGGTCGCGGTGGTGGTGGCCAACCTGGTCACCGACGTGGTCGCGTCACTCGCGGACGCGCTGGTGGCAGCGGCCGGAAGCGCCCTGGTCGTCAGCGGTATCACGGCTGAGCGTCGCGAGGTCGCGCTCGACCCGCTCCGGGCCGCCGGGATGCACATCGAAACGATGCTCGAGCGCGACGGCTGGATCGCCGTGCTGGGTCGCCGATGACGCGCCGGGGGGCAACGAGCGGATCGGGACGGGGGACCCGGGAGGCTCGGACGCCCGGCCGGCCGAGGCTGCGGGGTGGCGCGCGCGGGGTCCGATCCGCGAGGATGGGTCGCATGCGTGCAACCTCGCGGCCCGTCGCGGCCACCCTCCTGCCCGCCCTGCTGGTGCTGGGCCTGTCCGGCTGCGCCGAACCGAGCCTGCCGAGCGAACCGGCGACGCCCGAGGCGGAGGCACCGACCGAGACCCCGACGCCGGAGCCGGACCGCGCGGAACTCGTCGCCATGGTCGGCGAACTCGTCGGTTCCCTCGAACGCGCGCGTGACCTGCTGATCGAGGCGGCCGAAGCCGACGACCCGGACACGGCCAGCCGGGCCGCCGACCAGGCGCTGGCGCAGCTCGTGGTCGGTCTGGGCGATGCGGAGCCGGAAGGCCGTGCGGTGTTCCCCGGCGTGACGAGCCAGGAACGCGGCGGCAGCGGCGATGCGGACGATGCCCTGACGCTGGCGTTGACCGCGGCCAGCGACGCCGGCGGCAGGCTCGGCGACGAGGTGTCCGACGTGTTGCGCGACCCGCTCGCCGGTGACCTCGGCTCGTGGCAGCGCGACCCGGCGGGGCTGGTCGAACTCGCCCGTCAGGTCGGCGCGGCAGACGGCGACCTCGACGCGACGGAGGCCGCCGTACTCGAGTTGCCGGGTGAAGGAACCCGCGCGATCGCGTGGGCCATGCTCGCCGCCGACGCGCAGGGCGCCGACGTTGCCACCTATGCCGAACGCGGCGCGACGCACCTGGACTTCGCCCTCGAGGCGTTGCAGGCTGCGCTCGGGAACGGGACCAGTTCATGAGCCAGGACCAATCGGGCCGCCGGCGGGTGCCACTCCCCCGCGACGAACAGACCGTCACCGTTGACGGCTTCACGCACGGCGGCGAGGGCGTGGCCCGCCTCGAGGGCAAGGCCGTGTTCGTCCCCGGCGCCCTGCCCGGCGAGACGGTCACGCTGCGGGTGGTCGACGACCGCAAGCGCTGGGCACGGGCCGACCTCGTCACGGTCGTCGAGCCCAGCCCCGACCGCGCCGACGCCGACGACCCCCAGCGCCACGACTGCGGTGGCTGCGACCTCGAGCACGTGACGCCCGAGGGGCAACGCCGACTCAAGACCCGGGTGGTGCGCGAGCAGTTGGAACGGCTGGGCGGCCTGACCGAGCCACCGGTCGCGGACTGTCTCGCCGTCGGGCCGGCCACCGGCTACCGCAACCGGGCGCGCTTCCATGTCGACGCCGACGGCAGGCTCGGGTTCTTCGCGCCGGGCAGCCACGACGTCCTGCCCGCAGACTCGTGCCGCGCCCTCAGCCCGGAGGTGCTCGCCGTGGTCGACGAGATCGGCACGACCAGCGCCGCCGAGGTGACCGTCCGCGCCCACGGGCAGACGCGGGCGGTCGTGCTACGGCCCGGACCCGGTGGCCTCGAACTCCCCGAGGGCGGGTTCGACCTGCTGCTCGAACAGCCCGACGGCAGCACCGTGGCCATGCGTGGCGAGGGCGTGCTGACCGAACAGGTGGCCGACCACCGCTACCGCTTCGGTGCCACCGCGTTCTTCCAGAACAACACGGCCGGGGCGGATGCACTCGTCCGCGAGGTGTTGCGCGCCACTGGCCCGGTCGACGGGGCGCTCGTCTGGGACCTGTACGCCGGGGTCGGCCTGTTGTCGCTACCGCTGGCCGCGGCCGGGGCCGAGGTCGTCGCGGTCGAGGGCAACGAGGAGGCAGCCGAGTGGGCCGGACGCAACGCCGCCGACGCCGGTCTCGACCTGCGGGTGGAGGCCACCGGGGTGCATCCGTTCCTGCGCGCCGCACGCAAGGGCGACGGGGCAGCCGACCCGCCGGACATCGTGGTGCTGGACCCGCCGCGCACCGGCGCCGGTGAGGACGCGGTCAAGGACCTGGTGGCGCTCGCGCCGGCGACGATCGTCTATGTCGCCTGCGACCCCGCGTCACTCGCCCGCGACGCGAAGACACTGGTCGCGGGCGGCTACCGGCTGACCGCCGCGCAGCCGCTTGACCTGTTCCCGATGACCCACCACGTCGAAACGGTCGCCACCTTCACCCGCTGACGCGATCAGCCCTCGGCCCGCGACGCCTCGGCGGCGCCCTCTTCGAGCATGTCCAACTCGGCCTCGCCGGTGACGGCCATCGCGCCGGCCCCGAGCTTCTGCCGCTGCTGGACCTCGAGGCGGCGGGCGAGCCGGGTGAGTGCCCAGACGAGGATGAAGTAGATCACGGCGACCACGAACCAGGTCTGCAGGTCGTTGATCGGCGAGCCCTGGACCGTGCGGCGACCGCGGCCCATCAGGTCATCGCTGACGGTGATGATGTAGCCGAGCGCGGTGTCCTTGGTCAGGGTCGCGAGCTGCGCCACGATCGCGGGGATCATCCGTCGAAGCGCCTGGGGCAGGATGACCTGCCGCATCGCCAGCCCGCGGGTCATCCCGACCGAGTACGCGGCCTCGGACTGTCCCCGGTCGAGCGAGAGGATGCCGGCCCGGTAGATCTCGGCCAGCACGGCCGTGTTGTAGGCGGCCAGCCCGATGACGAGTGCGTAGAGCGGTTCGCGCGAGATGGCGCCGGCGAGGCCGGAGGGCAGGATCTGCGGCAGGGCGTAGTAGGCGAAGAAGATCATCAACAGCACCGGCGGGCCGCGGAAGACGTCGATGACCACGCCGCAGACGACGCGCACCGGCGTCGTCGGTGACAGCCGGCCGAGCGCGAGGAACAGCCCCAGGACCGCCGCGATCACCATCGCGCCGACAGCGGCACGCACCGTGCCCCACAGGCCGCTGAGCAGGAACTGCGGCCACTGGCTTTCGAAGTCGACGAACTGCGCCCACAGGCGACCCTCGAACTGCCCCTGCGCCGCCAACCGCCAGAGCAGCCAACCCACGAAGGCGGCCAGCGCAACCAGCGACAGGACCGTCGCGATGCGTGCGCGGCGCAGACCGCGGGGGCCGAGTTCCTCGACGATGACCGTGCTCATCGGGCAATCTCCAGGCGGCGTTCGATGAGCTTGATCAGTTGCGCCGAGCCGTAGACGAGTGCGAGGTAGATCAGGGCGACGACGATGAAGGCGCTGGTGTAGTCGGCCAGCGCATGGCCGATGCGGCGGCCCGCCCGCGTGAGTTCGTCGATGCCGATCACGAGGAACACCGAGCTGTTCTTGAGGTTGGCGATCCAGAGGTTGCCGAGCGGCGGGATCACGGTCCGGATCGCCTGGGGCAGCACGATCGTGCCGACCACGCCGGTGAAGGGCAGCCCGATGGCGCGTGCCGCCTCGGCCTGGCCGGGCGGGACGGCGTTGATGCCCGAACGCAGCGACTCGGCGATGTAGGCCCCGGTGTAAAGGCCGAGCACGATGATGGCCGTCGTCAGGCGCCCGAAGGGCCAGCCGGCGCGCCCGCCGCCGTACCAGAACAGGAACGCGAGCACGATCAGCGGCGTGTTGCGGAACACCGACACGTACGCCATCGCGGCCCGCTGCAGCACCGGGATCGGGGACACGCGCGCCGCGGCGAGGACGTTGCCCATCACGAACGCCAGCAGGTACGACAGCACCGCCATGTAGAGCGTGACCCGGGTACCGACGATCAGCAGGTCGAGATGGGGGCCGGAGAGGATCTCGGCGAAACGGTCCACGTCACCTCCTGCCGGTCAGCTCGTCCATGACATGCGCCCGTCGGGGGCCGCGGCGGGCACCGGGTCTCCCCGATGCCCGCCACCGGCGGTGCTCAGTAGCGGTCGACGGCCGGCGGTTCCGGGGTCCCGGCGACCACACCAGCGGTCGACTCCCAGGCCTCGGCCCACTCGCCCGAGTCGTAGATCTCCTCGAGGCGGTCGTTGACCCAGTCACGGAAGTCCTCGGCCTCGAGCTGGACACCGATGCCATAGGGCTCGTCCGTGAACGCGTTGTCGACGAGTTCGAACTCGCCCCGCTCGTGGATCAGGCCCATCAGGATCACGTTGTCGGTGGTGACGGCGGTGACGTTGCCCTGCGAGAGCTCCTCGGCACATGCCGAGTAGGTGTCCAGCGCGATCACCTCGGCGTCGGGCGCCATCTCACGCAGGTTCTCGATCGAGGTCGAACCCTCGACGGAGCACACGGTCTGCCCGTTGAGGTCGTCGATCCCTCCGATGCCCTCCGGGTTGCCCTCCGCGACCATGATGTCCTGGCCCGCGAGGTAGTACGGACCGGCGAAGCCGACCAGTTCCTTGCGGGCGTCGTTGATGGTGTACGTGGCGACCACGAGGTCGACCTGGTCCTGCTGGAGGATCTCCTCGCGGACGGCGGACACGGCCTCCTGGAACTCGATGTTGTCCGCGCCGCCCTCGCCCCAGATGCCCTCGGCGATCAGCTTGGCGATCTCGACGTCGAAGCCCTCCCAACCGCCGGGACCCTCGATACCGAACAGCGGCTGGTCGGCCTTGGTACCGACGCGCAGCGTGCCGGACTCCTGGATGGCGGCCATGGTCGAGCCCTCTTCGAACTCGGGCGCCTCGGTCGCCGAACCCTCGCCGTCGCCGTCTCCCTCGGCGTCGCCGTTGTCGTCACCGCAGGCGGTGACGACCAGCGCGGCAGCGGCCAGCGTGGCGGCGATGCGCCAACTCTTCTTCTGCATCCTCATGTGTTCCCCTCTTCATCGATTCGAATCGCCACGACACCGAAGCCGCGACGAGCCTGCCCCCGTGGGGTCAGTGGTTCAGGATCTTGGACAAGAAGTCCTGGGCACGGTCGGTCTGCGGGTTGTTGAAGAACTCGTCAGGGGTGTTGACCTCGACGATGCGTCCCGCGTCCATGAACACCACGCGTTGCGCGGCGGAACGGGCGAAGCCCATCTCGTGGGTGACCACGACCATCGTCGTGCCCTCGCGTGCGAGCTCGAGCATGACGTCGAGCACCTCGGAGATCATCTCGGGGTCGAGGGCGGAGGTCGGCTCGTCGAACAGCATGACCTTCGGGTCCATCGCGAGCGCACGTGCGATCGCGACCCGCTGCTGCTGACCACCCGAGAGCTGCGCCGGCATCTTGCCGGCCTGTTCGGCGATGCCGACGCGCTCGAGCAACTCCATCGCACGCGACTCGGCCTCGTCCTTGGACTTGCCGCGCACCTTGATCGGCCCGAGCGTGACGTTCTGCAGGATCGTCTTGTGGGCGAACAGGTTGAACGACTGGAACACCATGCCGACGTCGGCGCGCAGGCGGGCGAGGTCCTTGCCCTCGGCGGGCAGCGGCTCGCCGTCGATGAGGATCGTGCCCTTGTCGATCGGCTCGAGCCGGTTGATGGTGCGGCACAGCGTGGACTTGCCGGACCCCGACGGGCCGATGACGACGACGACCTCGCGACGGTCGACGGTGAGGTCGATGTCCTGCAGCACGTGCAGGTCACCGAACCACTTGTTCACACCGTCCATGACGACGAGCGGCTCGCTCAATCGAACGCCTCCCGGGAATCCCGACCCGGAACCTACCACTGTGGTCGTAGGGCGGGACGGAAACTCTCCGGTACCGGCTCACTCGCCGCGTGCGAGTTCCTCGCCGCGCAGCTTGGCGGCCTCGATGGCGTCGAGAAAGGCGGCGCGGACCCGTGAGGTCTCGAGCTGGCGGATCGCCGCGATCGTCGTGCCACCCGGCGAGGTCACCATCTCGCGCAACTCCACCGGGTGCATGCCGGTGTCGCGCAACATCTTCGCGCTGCCCACCATCGTCTGGATGATCAGTTCGGAGGACACGTCGCGTGGCAGGCCGAGCAGGATGCCGGCGTCGATCATCGCCTCGGCGAGCAGGAAGAAGTACGCCGGCCCGGACCCCGACAGCGCGGTGACCGAGTCGAGGTGTTCCTCACCCATGCGGATGACGCGGCCGACGTGTGAGAGGATCTCCTCGGCCACCTCGAGGTCGCGTTCGCCGGCGTGGCTGCCGGCGCTGACCACCGACATCGCCTCGTCGACCTGGACCGGCGTGTTGGTCATGACCCGCACGAACGGGATGCCGTCCGGGGTGACGTCCTGCAGCGCCGCGGTCGGCGTGCCGGCCGCGATGCTGATCACCGTCTGGTCGGGGCGGAACGCGTCGGCGATGTCGGCCACGACCTTCAGGATGGTCTGGGGCTTGAGCGCGAGCAGGACCACGTCGGCCGCCTCGACCGCGGCGCGATTGTCGGTGGTCGCCTTGACCCCGTGCGCCTCGGCGAGTTCGGCACAGCGGTCGTCACGCCGCGCGGTGACCACGACCTGCGACGGCTCGATCCAGCCCGATTGCAGCAGCCCGCGCAGCAGCGCCTCGCCGATGCGGCCGGTCCCGATGATCGCCAGCGTGCCGTCCAACGCGTGTGCCTCGCTCGTGGGGAACTCCCGACAGGCTACGCGCTGCACCCGTCCCGGACGCTAGGAGGCGGGTTTCGGGTCACCGACTGGGTTGGGTGGCATGCCGTTCTTGGCCCGCCACCGCTGTTCGACGTCGAGGTAGCCGGCGAAGCCGGTGCGGAGCACCTGGTTGAACGTCTCGTCGCTGAGCGTGAGGATCGCGCCGAGCAGTTCGTCGACACCGCGCTCGTCGAGCGCAACCAGCGGGACCCGCCCGGTCAGGATCAGGTCACCCTCGTCGTCGAGGGCGAAGTGGACCGGCAACGGCCGCTGGTTCTTGCTCAGCAGGATCCGGTAGACCTCGACGTGTCCTTCGTCCGGAACCCCGGCCAGCAGCGAGACCACCTTGAGGTGGCGGTCCTCGAGGTCGAGCAGCACCGGGATCGTGCGCTTCCACTCGCCGGCGAGCATCGTCAGCCAACGGTCGTCGCCGACCTCGTCGACGTCGAGTTCGGCCGCACGCAGCGTCTCGAGCAACGCGGTGCGGGCACGATCGCGGATCTCTCCCACTAGACCGCGACCTCCTCGCTGGTCTCGGTCACCTCGCCGTAGACCGCGAGCAGGCGGTCGACGGCGTGCTCCCATGACGCCGAGCGGGCCGTGTCGATACCGGCCGCGGCGGCCGCGGCACGCCGGGCGGGGTCGGCGAGCAGGTCGCAGACGGCCCGGGCATGGTCGACGGGGTCATGGCCGGGCACCAACAGCCCGCCGGCACCGACGACGGCTTCGAGTCCGGGAACGTCGGCGGCCACGACCGGGGTGCCGCACGCCTGGGCCTCGAGCGCGACGAGACCGAAGGTCTCGCTGCGCGACGGGGCGAGCACGACGTCGGCGTCGAGGTAGCGGCGGGCCAGGCTGTCCTGGTCGAGCGCCGGTTCGAGGTCGAGACCGTCGGCGACGCCGAGGTCGCCCGCCAGGGCCCGAAGCTGGTCGGGGTCCAGCCCGTGCCCGGTGCCCGACGTGCCGCCGACGATGCGCAGCCGGGCGGTCGGGAACCGGCGGCGGACCTCGGCCAGGGTGCGGATGGCGACGTCGGGTCCCTTCAGTGGCTGTAGACGGCCCACGAACAACAGCCGCGGGGCCGGCGCGCCGGGCACGTCGAAGGCGTCGAAGACCTGGTCGGCGGGCGGACGGAACCGGTCGAGGTCCACGCCGGCGGGCACGACCGTGAGCCGCGCGCCCGACAGCCCGTAGGTGCGGTGCAGCAGGCGGGCCTCGCCGCAGGTGAGCACGAGTACGCGGTCCGCCGCCCGCGCGACCCGTTCCTCGGCGACCAGGCGCAAGGCGGGCTCGGGGCGGTCGCCGGGCGCGAGGGTGGCGTTCTTGAGCACGCCGAGTGTGTGGAAGGTCTGCACCAGCGGGACCTGCCAACGCTCGGCGAGGCGACGACCGACCCAGCCCGAGTACCAGTAGTGGGCGTGCAACAGGTCGTGGGTGCCCGCGACCGGGTGGCGTTGAGCAGCCAGCACGAACGCGCACAGGTGGTTGGCGACCTCGTGCTTGTCGACGGGTGCCCGCGGGCCCGCCTCGACGTGGTGGACCCGCACGCCGTCGGCGAGGTCGACGACCGGCGGCAGGTCGGGGTCGGACCAGCGGGTGAGGATGTCCACCTCGACGCCGCGGCGGGCCAGGCGTTGGGCCTGCTCGCGCACCGTGACGTTGAGCCCGCCGCCGTCGCCGGTGCCGGGCTGGTCCAGCGGTGAGGTGTGGACGCTGAGCATCGCGACCCGACGCACGGGCGGGCGGCCGCGGACCGCCCGGGCGGGCGCCGGTTGGCCGGCGCGGGCGCGGATCCCGGCCATCAGCGGCGCACGAACGTCAGGCGCCGCAACGTGCGGTCCGTCGCGCCGAAGCGATACTTGTAGGGCTCGTCGCCGCGCAGCAGGTCGAAGGTCGTGCAGCCGTCCTTGGCCGCGACCTCGATCAGTTGCGAGACGAGCACGATCCCGGGTGACAGGGTGCCCAGCGCCGGGTCGAAGGCCGAGTTGTACAGGCCCCACTCGCCGTCGTGGACCAGCGAGACCGTCGACGCACCCACCATCCCACCGACCTCGAGGTGGTGCAGGCGGAACGTGCCGTCGCCGACGAACTCGGCGGCCAGCGCCTTGAACCACTCGTGCATGTCGGGGCGCGAGAAGAACCCCGCCTTGTCGGGCTCGGCCTCGGCGGCCAGGTCGAGGAAGGCGTCGAGGTTGTCGCCGACCTTCGCCGCGGCGACCTCGACCAGGTGCAGTTCGCCGGCGTCGCGGGCCAACTTGCGTGCCTTGCGGTGCAGTTCGTGCCGCATCTTGCCGGGCAGGCGATCGAGGTAGGCCCCGTAGCCGCCGGTCAGGTCGACCCGGGGGCAGACGTCCTCGTCGGCCTCCTCGAACAGCAACAGGCCGACCTCGTCGGCGGCGGAGCGGAGGGCGTCGGGCCAACCGCTGTCCTCGGCCAGGCCGCCCGCGACGAACTCGTCCCAGTCGACGTCCTTGGCGAGGTCGGTGAGATAGGCGAGCGCGATGTCACCGCGGTCCTCGGGACGGCTGACGGGGCCGAGGTAGTCGGTGACCTCGTTGCCGCCGAGGAAGCTGCGCACCTCGACCGGGCCGGTGGGGGTGCCGATGCGTTCGTGGCCCTCGGGCACCACGCCGATCAGGCGGCCGTCGTCGTGGAAGGTCCGCACGCGCGCGGTGACCCGGCGGCCGAGCACGTCGTGCCAGGTCTGCAGGTAGCGCGGGCCCTGGAATACCGTGGCGGCCGGGTCCTCGGTGACCAGGGCTTCCCACTCGGCACGCAGGGTGCCCTGGGGGAGCCCGTCGTGGGTGCGCAGTTCGGTCACCGGCGTCGTGTCCTTGACGAATGGAGAGGTCGGGGACCCGGAAGGTGAACCAGAGCGCGACGGTCCGGCCGACATGACGACGATGGTAGTGCGTGCAACCAGGGTGGCCACGGCCGGGCGGTGGTGGGCGCGGGCGGCGCGCCGTCCGCCGGTGGCCCGCCGGGGCCTCGCCCGGTCAGGCGTCGTCGGTCTCGTCGG
>JAGXST010000107.1 GCA_018335555.1 Actinomycetota bacterium
GTCGACGCCTTCACGACCGGCGGACCCTCGCCCTTGCCGGCGCGCTGCGCCTCGCGCCACGCCTCGAGGTCCTCGGCCGTGCGGTGGTCGCGGTAGGTCGCTCCCGACGCCTCGAGCCGGCGGGCGACCGCGGCGTACAACTCGGTCCGCTCGGACTGCCGGTAGGGCCCGTACCCGCCACGCGAACCGAAGCCGTCGCCCTCGGGCTCGGGTCCCTCGTCGAAGTCGAGGCCGATCCAGGCCATCGCCTCCATCATCGAGCGCATCGACTCCTCGGTCGCCCGGGTGGCGTCGGTGTCCTCGATGCGGAACACGAACGTGCCACCGTGGTGCCGGGCGTGGAGGTAGTTGTAGAGCGCCGCGCGGACGCTGCCGACGTGCAGCCAGCCCGACGGGGCCGGACAGAAACGCACGCGGGGGGCGGAAGGGGAAGCAGACACGACGGGAGGCCTCTTCGGGCGGACGACGACGGAAACCGGACAGACGTCGATGGTAGGGCCGAAGCCGGCAACCCCGGGACCTTGTCCCCTATAGCCGCCGTCGGGCGGTCCTTACGGTCGCCGGACAGCCTCGCGGAACCCTGCCCAGGAAGGAGCCGCGATGACCACCGTCACCGTGCGCCGACAGGTGCCCGCCGCTCCCATCGACGTCTGGCGCCGCCTCGTCGACATCGAACGTCTCGTCGTCGACGATCACACGCTCGACCTGATCGACCTCGAGGGCCAGGGCGATCTGCATCCGGGCGCCCGCGCGGTCGTCAGCCGTCGGCACGGGCTGCGCCTGACGACCTACGACGTCCGCGTGCTCGACTCGCTGCCGGTCCGGATGCTGTGCCTCGGCGTCATTGTCGGCAAGGAGGCCTGGCTGGTCGAGGCGCACCTGCGCCCTGCCGCCGACGGCGGCACCGAACTGCTCGTCGCGGCCGACCTCGACCCCGCACGCACCCCCCATGCCGTGCTGCGCGGCCTCACGCGGCCCCTCGACCTCGGGCTCTATCACCAGGTCAGCGACCTGATCGCACGCTGGATAGGCCACACCACCGATCTCGTCGCCGTCCGCTGACGACCTACAGGATCGAGCCCGGCCGGTAGGTCGCCGCCTGCGGGTACCGGGCAGTCACCGCCGCGACGGCTTCGACGAATCGCGCGACCTGCTCGCCGGCGGCTCCGACGAACCCCATGCGGTCGGCCAGCAACCCCTCGAGGTCAGCCCGCCCGAGCGGGATCCTCTCGTCGGCCGCCAGTCGATCGACGAGGTCGTTGTCGGTGCGGCCGTCCTCGCGCATCGCCAACGCGGCAGCGACGGCGTGCTCCTTGATCGCCTCGTGGGCGGCCTCACGACCGACCCCGGCCCGCACCGCGGCGACCAGCACCTTGGTGGTCGCGAGGAACGGCAGGTAGCGCGCGAGCTCGCGCTCGATGACCGCCGGGTAGGCGCCGAACTCGACCAGCACGGTCATGAACGTCTCGAACATCCCGTCGACGGCGAAGAACGCGTCCGGGAGCGCGACCCGCCGCACCACCGAGTCGGACACGTCGCCCTCGTTCCACTGGCTGCCGGCCAGGGTGGCGACCATGGTGAGATGGCCGTCGAGGATCACCTTGAACCCGTTGACCCGTTCGCATGAGCGCGAGTTCATCTTGTGCGGCATCGCCGACGAGCCGACCTGTCCGGGCTGGAACCCCTCGGTCGCCAACTCCTGCCCCGCCATCAGCCGGATCGTGGTCGCCAGGCTCGACGGCCCCGAGGCCACCTGCACCAGCGCGGACACCACGTCGAGGTCGAGGGAGCGCGGGTAGACCTGCCCGACGCTGTCGAGCCGCGCCGTGAAGCCGAGGTGGTGCTGCACCCGCGCTTCGAGGTCGTCGAGGCGGTCCCCGTCGCCGAGCAGGTCGAGCATGTCCTGCTGGGTCCCGACCGGCCCCTTGATGCCTCGCAGCGGGTAGCGCGCCAGCATCTCCTCGACGCGGCGGGTCGCCTGCAGCAACTCCTCGCCGGCGTTGGCGAAGCGCTTGCCCAGGGTCGTGGCCTGTGCCGCGACGTTGTGACTGCGGCCGGCAAGGACCAGCGTGGTGTGTTCGGCGGCCCGGTCGGCCAGCAGGCCGAGCGTCGCGACGCACCGGTCGCGGACCAGTTCGAGCGAGCGGCGTACCTGCAGTTGCTCGACGTTCTCGGTCAGGTCACGCGACGTCATGCCCTTGTGCACGTGCTCGTGGCCGGCGAGGGCGCAGAACTCCTCGATGCGGGCCTTGACGTCGTGGCGCGTCACGCGTTCACGTGCCGCGATCGAGTCGAGGTCGACGTCGTCGACGACGGCCTCGTAGGCCTCGACCACGCCGTCTGGTACCTCGACACCGAGGTCACGCTGCGCCCGCAGCACCGCCAGCCACAGGTGGCGCTCGAGCACCACCTTGCCCTCGGGCGACCACAGCGAGTGCATCGGCGCCGAGGCATAGCGCGCCGCCAGCACGTTGGGGATCGTCACGGTCGGCAGGTCCTCTCGGGAAGCGTCGGGTGCCATCCTTCCATGCGCTGTGCGCAGCGGCGAACCCAGCACGCCTCAAGCGCGGGTCACCGCTGCCGACGGGTCTTCACCGGCGCGACCGCGCCGAGGACCGAAAGCCCGACGTGACCCCGACCGACCGCGACTGGTGTGCCGGACTCGATGCGGTGTCCAGCGGCGTGTGCCCGCCGAGTCTGGTGCTGCAGCCGATCGCCGATCTCCGTCGCGGGACCGTCGTCGGCCACGAGGTGCTGGCCCGCTTCGCGGGCCCACCGATGGCTACACCGGACCGCTGGTTCGCCGCCGCGGAGCGGCTCGGCCATGGTCCGACACTGTCGCGGCTCGTCCTCGAGCAGGCACTCGGACTGCTCCCCGACCTGCCCGCCGACACGTTCCTCACCGTCAACCTCGAACCGGGCCACGTCGGCGACCCCGACGTCCAGGCCGTGTTCCTCGGCGCCGGTCGACTCGACCGCGTGGTCATCGAACTCACCGAGCACGCGGCCATCGACGACCACCGCACGCTGCTGCGCGGGCTCGACCTGCTGCGCTCGATCGGGGCACGCACCGCCATCGACGACGCCGGTTCCGGCTACGCCGGCCTCCAGGCCCTGCTGCGACTGCGTCCCGACATCGTCAAGCTCGACCGCAGCCTGGTCGAGAACCTCGACCTCGACCCCAGCAAGCGCGTGCTGCTGCGCGCGCTCGGCGAGATCGCCGACGGTATCGATGCCTGGGTCCTCGGCGAGGGCATCGAGACCCGCGGAGAACTCGACGAACTGGTGGCGGCCGGCGTCCCCCTGGGCCAGGGCTACCTGCTGGGTCGCCCCGCCCCGACCTTCACCGCCGAGATCCCGGTCGAGGTCGCCCGCGCCACGATGGACCGCATCGCACTGCTCGAGCGCTCCACCCTGCTGGCCGCCCTCGTCGAGCAGCCGACGGAGCGCGTCGGGGACGTCCTGGTGTTCGACCGGGACCTGGCGCTGGAGATCGACGACCTTCGCCGTCCGCTCGCCCTGCTCCAGACCGGACGGATCCGCGAGGACAAGCTGCTGCTGGCCAAGGCCGCCGAACCGATTCGGGACGTCGCCCGACGCATCGTGACCCGGGCCGCCCGCACGTGGGCCGATCCCGTCGTGATCACCGACGGCCGCGGTACGGCGGTCGGCGTCGTGCGCGTGGTCCGCATGCTGGAGTACCTGGCGACCGAGAACCCGCAGCCGGCGACTGGCATGCCGCAGCCGGCCGCCGAAGCGACCGGCTGACGACCGAGCCGTCGTTCAGACGAGCACGATGCGGTCACGGACCTGCTGCACGAGCGAGTCCGGGATCTCGGTGAGGCCATGGTCGGCGCGTGCGTGGGTGGCCACCTGCGCGAGGATCGCGTCGTCATCGGCACCTACGAATGCGGACTGGCACCCGGGGACGACGTCCCCACAAGCGAACTGCTTCACGTGTCACTCTCCCACTTCACGTTTCACTCTCCCAGGGGGCTGGCTGTACGGCGGTCCTGTCGGCGGCGCTCGCTGCGGCTCAACCGCCGGACACCCGACCGGGGTCGAACGGGCGCATACCGAACCGGGCAGCGCCGAGGGTTTCGCCGAGGCTGGTGATCCGCTACCGACGGAGCACCATGGGCGCCGACCTCGCAACCACGGAGCGCGACGCTCCCGGGGGACGACAGGCGCTCGCGCTCGTGGCCTTCGTCGTCGTCAGCGCGGCCGCGGGGTCCGTCGGCAACCTCGCCAGTGGCGAGGCCGTCGGTGCGCGCT
This sequence comes from Actinomycetota bacterium, assembly GCA_018335555.1. Classification (GTDB taxonomy): domain Bacteria; phylum Actinomycetota; class Nitriliruptoria; order Nitriliruptorales; family Nitriliruptoraceae; genus Egicoccus. The sequence continues at coordinate 4,276 of JAGXST010000107.1, forward strand.
ACCTCGCCCTGGACCTGCCGACATGGGCACCGCCGCAGGCCGCCTTCGGGATCGTCTGGCCCGTGCTGTACCTGCTGATCGCGGTCGCGGCCTGGCTGGTGTGGCGCGAGGCGGGCAGCCTCGTCGCCGCACGGCGCGAGCTGTCGCTGTGGAGCGCGCAACTGCTCGTCAACGCGGCCTGGCCGGCCGTCTTCTTCGGCGCCGAACTGTTCTGGCCCGCCGTCCTGGTGATCGTCGTCATCGACGTGCTCGTGGCCGCGACCCTCGTGGCGTTCTGGCGCACGCAGCGGCTCGCAGCCGCGCTGCTGATCCCCTACCTCGGCTGGCTGTTGTACGCCACCGCCCTCAACGTGGCGGTCGCCGGCGCCAACTAGGCGCGCGCCTGCCCGTTGGGTGGCGGCGCCGCCGACGCCTCGCGATCGACGAGGGGGTTGTCGAGTACCCCGATACCGTCGATCTCGACCCGGACGCGCTGACCCGGCCGCATCGGTCCGACCCCGGCCGGCGTGCCGGTCAGGATCACGTCGCTCGGCAGCAGCGTCATCACCTGCGAGGCGACGCTGACCAACTCGGCGATGCCGAAGACGAGGTCGGCGGTCGTACCGTCCTGACGCAGTTCGTCGTCGACCCAGCAACGGATCCGTACGTCCGAGGGGTCGAGGTCGGTCGCGATCGCCGGCCCGAGCGGGCAGAAGGTGTCGAAGCCCTTGCCACGGAACCACTGGTTCTCGCGGCGCTGCAGGTCGCGGGCCGTCACGTCGTTGGCGATCGTGTAGCCGAGGATGCCCTGCATGGCCTGTTCGGGGGTCACGCGCTGCATCAGCGCACCGATGACGACGGCCAGTTCCGCCTCGTGGTGGACCTCGGCGGTCATGTCGGTCGGCACGCGGATCGGCTCTCCCGGGCCGATGACCGACGAGGACGGCTTGAGGAACAGCAGCGGCTCGTCCGGGACGTCGCCGCCCATCTCGGCGGCGTGGTCGGCGTAGTTCTTGCCGGCACAGATCAGCTTCGACGGGATGACCGGCGCGAGCAGTTGCAGACCCTCGAGCGGAGCCCGTTCGCCCGTGGGCTTGAACTTGGTGAAGGGGTGGGGCTCGATGACCGACACGTGCCCGTCGTCCTCGAGCACGCCGTAGCGCGGGTTCGGGCCGGTCTGGGCGTGGATGAAGCGGACGATACGAGGCACGACGATTCCTGGTTCGATCGATCAATCGTTTGCGCAGCAGGTTAGTCCTCGGAGGCCGCCGCCCAGTCGACGCGCAGGATCGCGTGCGTGTAGGCGTCGGAGAGCGCCATCCACGACGCCTCGACGACGTTGGGGTGCACCCCGACGGTGTCCCAGACGTCCACGCCGTCGGTCGAGGTGACCAGGACCCGTGTCACGGCGCCCGTCCCGGCGGTCGCCTCGAGGATGCGCACCTTGTAGTCGGACAGGTGCACGCGGTCGAGTTGCGGCCAGGTGCCGTTGACGGCGTTGCGGAAGGCGTGGTCGAGCGCGTCGACCGGACCATTGCCCTCGCCCGCTCCGAGGCGGCGGACGCCGCCGACGTCGACGGCCAGGATCGCCTCGGCCGGCCCCTGTGGGCCAGCCGCGTCGTCGGTGCCACCGCCGACGCTGACCCGGTAGTGGCGCGAGTGGAACGGTTCGGCGTCGGACGGCAGCAGGCCGGTGACCCGGCGCAGCAGCAACTCGAAGGAGGCGTCGGCCGCCTCGTAGGTCCATCCGGTCGCCTCGCGTCGTTTGACCTCGGCGAGCACGGCGCGGGCCTGCGCGTCGTCGACCTCGAGGCCGAACTCGCGCGCCTTGAGCAGGATGTTGGAGCGGCCGGCGAGTTCGCTGACGACCAGCCGCTGGCGGTTGCCGACCTCGTCGGGGTCGATGTGCTGGTACATGTCGGGCGCCTTGGCCAACGCCGACGCGTGCAGCCCGGCCTTGTGGCTGAACGCGGTGTGGCCGACGTAGGGCGCCATCGACGGCGACGTCTGGTTGCACAGTTCGGCGACGGTGTGGCTGATCTCGGTCAGCCGCTCGAGCCGCTCGGGATCGA
>JAGXST010000108.1 GCA_018335555.1 Actinomycetota bacterium
ACCTCGCGGTGCATCTCGTGCATGAACTCGTGGATGCGCGGCCCGCAGATGTAGAACGGCGAGCCGTCGCCGTAGCGCGAGCCCGGGTGCACCTGCCCGTCCGGCAGTGCGGGGTCCTTCGAGACGAAGTTGACGACGTCCATGCGGAAGCCGTCGACGCCGCGCTCGAGCCAGAACCGCATCACGTCGTACAGGGCGTGGCGGACCTCGGGGTTCTCCCAGTTGAGGTCGGGCTGCTTGCGCGAGAACAGGTGCAGGTAGTACTCGCCCGTGGTCTCGTCGAACTCCCAGGCGGGGCCGGAGAAGAAGCTGCCCCAGTTGGTCGGTTCGGCGCCGGGGGTGCCGGGCTCCATGCCGGGTCGGGCCGGGCGCCACCAGTACCAGTCCCGCCTGTCGTTGTCGGTCGACGAGCGCGACTCGACGAACCAGGGGTGTTCGTCGGAGCTGTGGTTGAAGACGAGGTCGAGCACCAGTTTCATGCCCCGCCGGTGCAGGCCCTCGGCCAACGCGTCGAGGTCGGCCAACGTGCCGAACATGGGATCGACGTCGGTGTAGTCGCTGACGTCGTAGCCGTTGTCATCCTGCGGCGAGGGGAACATCGGCGAGAGCCACAGGACGTCGACACCGAGGTGGTCGAGGTGGTCGAGCCGGCCGGTGATGCCGGCGAGGTCACCGATCCCGTCGCCGTCGCTGTCGGCGAAGCTGCGCGGATAGATCTGGTAGACGACCGCGGACTTCCACCACTGCTCGCCGCTGCGATCGGCCGCGACGTGGGTGGGAAGATGCTCAGTCACGGGTCATCCAGGGCGGTCGCGGCGCGTCGATGCGGGCCAGCGTCGACGGCACGGTCGGGAACCGGTCGGTGTCGTTGGCCTGCCAGGCACGCCACGCCTCGGCGATCTCGTCGCGGTCGCGCGCGACGAAGTTCCAGAACATCTCCAGCCGCACCCCGAGCGGTTCGCCGCCCAGCAGCAGGAACCGCGTGGCATCGGTCGCCGCCTCGACGACCAGTTCCTCGGGACCCTCGGGCAGCAGCGCGAGCGAACCGGGCTCGACCACCTCGCCGCCGATCAGCACCCTGCCGTCGAGCGGGATCACCGTGTGCTCGAAGCCGGCCTCGAGCGGCAACGGCGTGCGTCCGCGCGAGACCGTCAGTTCGGCCCCGATCAGCGGCGAATCGGCCCGGGCGGGCGAGGCCGCCCCGGCGAAGCGGCCGGCGAACACCAGGGCCTGACCACAACCTGCCCCCCTGGGCCCACCATCGCCGGCGATCTCGACGTGGGGGAGCTCGGCGTGGTGTTCGAACGAGGAGGCGCCGTGCCGGGTCTCCTCGGGCTGCGCCAACCACATCTGCACGCCACGGAACGGCGGCTTGGCCGCCAACTCGGCGTGCGCGATGCCGTGCCCGGCGTACATCAGGTTGAGCTGGCCCGGCCGGATCATCTGCTCGCTCCCGAGCGAGTCCGAGTGCAGCGCCTCGCCCTCGAGCAGCCAGGTCACGGTCGCCAGGCCGATGTGGGGGTGCGGGCCGACCTCCATCGGGTCGGGCTCCTCGGCGTCGGCCGGCCCCATCTCGTCGACGAAACACCACGGGCCGACGTCGCGCCGACCCTTGGTGGGCAGCACCCGCGACACCGGGAGACCGCCGACCTCGGTGCGGCGCCCTTCGCGGATCTCGAGCCCCGGCAGCGGCTCGTTCTCGCAGTTCTGGTCGGCCTGCTGGACCGGTCCACTCATCTTCTCGTCCTCTCGCGGGGCGGCGCCATCGTCGCACCGACGGTGATCAGGTGCGTGGTGTGACGTCCGGTGGTTCGTCGTCCGGCTCGAGGGGTTCGGTGTCGGGCGCAGGGTCGGGTGACTGCGGCGAGGTGTCACGACCGTGCAGGGACTTCGCGCACGCCACCCCCGCGGTCGTGCCCTTGCCCAGTGCGACCGCGACCAACTGCATCCCGGGGGTGAGGTCACCGCAGGCGTAGACGCCGTCGACGGTGGTCTTCGCCTGGTCGTCGACCACGACCACCCCGTCGTCGTCGAGGTCGCACCCGAGCGAGAGCGCGAGATCGACGTTGGCGTCGTGACCGATCGAGAAGAACGCGATCCCGGCCGGCAGCACGCGGCCACTGGTCAGCCGCACGCCCTGCATGGCACCCCGTTCGCCGAGCAGTTCCCGCGCCGGATCGTCGGTCACGAACTCCATGCCGAGCTCGCCGCAGGCGGCGAGTTGCTCGGCCGAGACCTGCGGGTCCGGTCCGTCGGTGACGATCGTGACGGAACCGGCCCAGTCGAGCAGTTCCGAGCCGAACGCCGGGATGTGGGGGCCCCACCCGAGCACGACCACGTCCTTGTCGCGGGCATCGAAACCCTCGCAGCTCGGGCAGTGGAAGATGTCGGCGCCGTAGTGCTCCTCGAACCGGTCGAGCTCGGGGAACCGGTCGCGCACGCCCGTGGCCAGCACGACCCGCCGGGCCCGGACGGTGGGGCCGTCCCCGAGGGTGGCGACGAAGTCGCAGTCGCCGTCCCCGCGGTCGTGGCGCTCGATCCCGGTGACACGCCCGTCGATCCGGGTCACGTGCGGGTAGCGGGCCAGGCCGCGACGGACCTGCTCGGCGAGAACGTCGGGGGCGACCGGATCCAGCCCCGGCACCCCGTTGACCTGCTCGACCCAGCGGTTGCGCGGTTCGCCGGCGTCGACCAGCAGCGTTCGCCTGCGGTAGCGCCCCAGCCAGGTGGCGGCGGCCGACCCGGCGGGACCGCCGCCGACCACCAGCGCGTCGACCTCGTCGGGGAGCTCGATCCGCTCGTCGTCCGGGCTCACGACCCCGCCCCGACCGCTGACGCGGCTGTCCGAGTTGCCTCGGCGTCGCTGTCGGCCGGGACGACCTCGACCGGGATGCCGTTGAGCACGGCCGTGCCGCTGAGCACGTCGAGGTCGGCCGGGTCGGTCAGGCGGTTGCTGTTGACGCCGGGGGAGCGGCGAGCCACCTCGAGTTCCACGCCGTCGAGGTCGTGACCGAAGCCGTGCGGCAGGCTGACCACACCGGGGCGCAGGTCGTCGGTGACCTCGACCGTGGCGGTGACCGCACCGACCCGCGAGCGGACCGTCACCGCGCCACCGTCGGCCAGCCCGAGCCGGCCGGCGTCGTCGGGGTGCACCTGCAGGGTGCACAGCGACCCGCCGCGCAGGCCCGCGACGTTGTGCGACCAGGAGTTGTTGGTGCGCAGGTGGCGACGGCCGATCAGCACCAGCCCGTCGGCGGGCGGCTGGTCGAGTTCTGCGGTCAGTGCGTCGATGCCGGGCCGGATCAGCTCCGATGCCAGCTCGATGCGGCCCGATGCCGTCGCGAGGTTGTCCGGCACCCGCGGTCGCAGCGGACCGAGGTCGACGCCGTGGGGCGACGCCTCGAGCGTGGCGAGGCTGAGACCGTCCGGGTGGCTGCCGAAGCCGTCGCCGTAGGGGCCGGCGCGCAGCAGCAGGTCGAGCAGCCGTTCGGGGCCGGTCCGTTCGCCGACGGCGCGAAGGACGGCGTCGGTGTCGCGTTCCGCCACGCGCGCCGTCGGGTCGGCCACGATCTGGTCGGCCAGCAGCCGCGCGACGAACGCGTCGGCGCCGTCGAGGTCCAGCGGGGGACGCTGGCCCAGGGCGATCGCGGCCAGCGCCAGCAGGATCCGGGCCTCGTCGGGATGGTCGGTCGGCGGCCCGATCGTCGTGGGGGAGTAGTTGGCGACGTCGCGGACCGCGAAGCCGGTGAAGGCGAGGTCGTAGTGGCTGCGTTCGAGCACCGACGGCGGCGGCAGGATCACGTCGGCGTGGCGTGAGGTCGCGGTGACGTAGGGGTCGACGCTGACCAACAGGTCCAGTCCCGCCAGCGCCGCGTCGAGCCGGTCGCCGTCGGGCGTGGAGATGACCGGGTTGCCGGCCAGGACGATCAGCGCCCTGATCTGCCCCTCGCCGGGGGTCGCGATCTCGTCGGCGAGGGTCGCGACGGGGAGTTCGCCGATCACCTCGGGCAGGTCGCGGACCCTGCTGTGCCAGCGGCCGGCGGTGAAGGGCCGGCGCGGGAAACGGTGGTGGGCGGGCTGGGGGAACATCATCCCGCCCGGGCGGTCGAGGTTGCCGGCGAGCACGTTGACGACGTCGACCAGCCAACTGGCGACCGAGCCGTGACGCACGGTGGTGGTGCCGAGCCGGCCGTAGAGGCAGGCCCGCTC
>JAGXST010000109.1 GCA_018335555.1 Actinomycetota bacterium
CGAAGGGTGACGAACGCCGCGATGGCCTGGCCCGACGTCTCGTCGCTGCGCCCGACGACGGCGGCTTCGGCGACCGCCTCGTGCGAGACGAGCGCGGACTCGACCTCGGCCGTCGAGATCCGGTGCCCGGCGAGTTCATCACGTCGTCGACACGTCCGAGGATCCAGATGTCGCCGTCCTCGTCCAGCCTGGCGCCGTCCCCCGCGAAGTACCGACCCTCGAACCGCGAGAAGTACGTGTCGCGGAAGCGCTGCGGGTCTCCCAAGACGCCGCGCAGCATGCCCGGCCACGGGTGGGAGATGGTCAGGTAGCCGTCGCCTGCCTCGGTGAGTTGCTCACCCTTCTCGTCGACGACCCCGACGGTGATCCCCGGCAGCGACCGCAGGCCGCGCCGGGCTTCGCCGCGTGCAGGCCGGGCAGCGGGGTCATCATCTGACCCCCGGTCTCGGTCTGCCACCAGGTGTCGACGACCGGGCAGCGCCCCCCACCGATCACCTCGTGGTACCACTCCCACGCGGCGGGGCTGATCGGCTCCCCCACGGTCCCGAGCAGCCGCAGCGACGACACGTCGTGCTTGTCGACGTGCTCACGACCCCACTTCATGAACGAGCGGATCGCGGTCGGCGCCGTGTACAGGATCGTCACGCCGTAGCGCTCGACGACCTCCCAGAACCGGTCGCGGTCCCGCCAGTCCGGGGTGCCCTCGAACAGCACCGAGGTGGCGGCGTTGGCGAGCGGTCCGTACACGATGTAGCTGTGCCCGGTGACCCATCCGATGTCGGCCGCACACCAGTAGACGTCGCGCTCCGGCCGCAGATCGAACGTCCACCGGGTGGTCGCCGTCACGTGCGTGAGGTAGCCGCCCGTGGTGTGCATGATGCCCTTGAGGTCCTGCCGTCGGTGGGCGGCGCACTGGAGCTGGTCATGGCCGACCGCTCCCGCGTTCCCGTATCGCGCCGTCAGGCCGCCGACGTCCGCAAGCGCCTCGGTATGTGACCGGCCGCGGCCACCGCGGTCTCCCGCCCGAGCGCCCGCCTGACGTCACCGTGTCACGCCAGATCGCGGGTGGGACCCAACATCGAGGTCGACCGCGATCTGCCGTCACCTCCGCGATCTGCCGTCACATCACTTCCACGGCAACCAGGTGCCCGTGCCGGAGGTTCACGGCAGCAACCTGGACACGGCCTCGTCGAGGAGGAACCAACCGTCCTCGGTGCACTGCAGGCGGCCGCAGGCGGTGGTGACCAGGCCCGCGTCCATCGCGTCCTCGAGCGCCATCGGATCCGGCGGCGGGGCGTCGGCGGGGTGCAGGCCTTCCCGAAGGCGCAGGCCCAGCAGCAGCCGCTCGTGGGCGCGCTGGTCGAGGTCGAGTTCCTCGGAGCCGGCAACCGGCGACCGACCGGACTCGACCGCGTCGAGGTAGCGCGAGGTCGATCGGGTGCTCCACCACCGGCGGCCGGCGAGGTGGCCGTGCGCGCCGACGCCGACCGCGAGGTAGTCGCCGTGGCGCCAGTACAGGACGTTGTGGCGGCTGCGGTTGCCGCTGCCGAGCGCCCAGTTGGACACCTCGTAGTGCTCGAAACCGCCGCCGCCGAGCACCTCGCGCGCAATGGCGAAGCGGTCGGCCTGCACGTCGTCGTCGGGGTGGCGCATGACGCCACGGCCGATGGCCCGCCCGAACGGGGTGCTGTCGTGGATCGTGAGCGCGTAGGCGGACACGTGATCGGTCCCGGCGGCGAGCACGCTGGTGAGCGTGTCGCGCCAGTCGTCGTCGGTCTCGCCGGGCGTGCCGAAGATCAGGTCGAGGTTGATCCCGCCGATACCCGCGGCACGCGCCTGGCGGACCGCCTCGACCGGCCGCTCGCGGGTGTGCCGCCGCTCGAGCGTGGCCAGCACCGACGGCGTGAACGACTGCGCGCCCATCGAGATCCGGGTCACACCGACGTCGACGAGGGCGGCGAACAGCGCCTCGCCGGCCGTCTCGGGGTTGCACTCGACGGTCACCTCGGCGTCGGCGGCGACGTCGAGTTCGTCGAACACGCTGCGCACCACGGCGGCGCACAGTTGCGGCGGCAGCAGGGTCGGCGTGCCACCGCCGAGGAAGATCGAGGTGACCGTCGGCCAGGCGTCGTCGGTGCGGTCGCGTCCGTCGGTCGGCGCGAGCGCCCGCCGGCCCGCCGCGACCTGGCGGCCGAGGTCGACGCGCAGCGCGGACACGTAGCGGGCGAACAACGCCTCGTTGTCGTCGCGGTCGCCGACCGCGTCGGTGGCGAAGTCGCAGTAGCCGCAGCGGTGGTGGCAGAAGGGCACGTGGAGGTAGACACCGAAACCGGCGGCGGATCCGGACTCGACCGGATCCGCCCACCAGCGGTTCGCCGCCGTCGTCGGCTGCGGGACCGATGACGACGCCGAGGTGGAACCAGCGAGCGGCACGATCAGTCCCAGGGGTCGACGGCGAGACGTTCCCGCACGGCATCGGCGAGATCGGCATCGACGGTCGTGGCGAGCAGTCGCGCGGGGAAACGGCTGACCTCGTGCAGCGCCCGGACCCGGTGGCAGTCGCGGACGAGCAGGAACAGGGCCGACTCGCCGTCGTCGAGTTCCTCGCCCATCTGGCGCATCTGGTCGTCGTCGATGCCGTAGTCGCGCAGCTTGCCGAACAGTCCGCCGGCCGCGGCGCCGAGCGCGCCGCCGATCAACGGACCGCCCGGGCCGAGGAACAGCCCGGCCAGGATGCCGAGCCAGGCACCGCTCATCGCGCCGGTCTTCGGGGTGACGTCGCGCGTCTGGGTGATCCGTACCCGGTTGCCGACCTTGGTCACGATGGCCGCATCCTCGAGGTCGAGGTGCTTGCGACCCACCAGGCGCATGGTCGCGATCAACGCCTCCTGTGCCCGCAGCGGCCCGTCGAGCACGAACGCCCACAGGTCGGACTTGCTGTCCGCACGCGCCGCTTCCGCCAACGCGTCGATCGCCACGACCTCCTCGCTGGTGAGGGTGTCGCGCGGGTGGTGTTCGGCCCCGGGGGGTGGCGGGGGCGGCGGGGGCAAGCTCATCGGCGGCCTCGGGGCTCCTCGGGGTCACGGACGCATCGGGTCCGCATCGCCTCGTAGCGTCCCCACCACGGTACCCGCCACCCCCGTCGACGACCTCGGGAGGACGTCCGTGGAAACCCAGCCAGCCGAGGCAGCGCCAGGTCGCCTGGCGCCGCTGCTCGCCCAGTTCGACACCTCCGTCGAGGTCCTGCAGGAACGTCTCGGGGGCATCGACGACCACGAGTGGCGCTGGGAGCCGGCGCCCAACGCCTTCACGGTGCGTCCCTACGGCGAGGGGTGGAGGCGCGACCGCGAGGACGAACGCGACCCCAGCGGGAGCGTGCGCACCATCGCCTGGTTGGCGGGCCACCTCGCCGAGATGGGCCTGCTTCGCTCGGACTACACCGACGGCGACCACGACCTGACCCCACAGGGGCTGTGCACGCGGTGGCCCGGCACCGCGGCCGAGGGAACCGCGTTCCTGTTCGACGGTCTGCAGCGCTGGCGCGACACCCTGTCGCGGATGGACGACACCGACATCGACACGGTCGGCCGCAGCCAGATGCCCTGGGGCCTCGATCCGCACCTACCGCTGCTCGACATCGTGTGGTGGGTCAACCGGGAACTGATCCACCACGCGGCCGAGATCGCGTTCCTGCGCGACCTCTACGCCCAGCTCGGGCCCCCCGCCGACCAGGAGGACGCCGCATGACCACCCCCGTCGGGTTCCAGATCACCTTCGACAGCCTCGATCCGCACGCCCAGGCGAGGTTCTGGGCCGCAGCGATCGGCTACGAGGTCGAGATCGGCTCGGAGTTCATCCGCTCGATCCTCGACCAGGGCCTCGCCACCGAGGACGACGTGGTCGAGATCGACGGCGAGCTGTTCTGGCGCACCGGGTCCGCCATCCGCCACCCCGCCGATCTCGAGACCGGCCCGTTCGAGGACCCCGCGCCGCGGCGGCTGCTGTTCATGGCGGTGCCCGAGCCGAAGACGGTCAAGAACCGCGTGCACCTCGACCTCAACGTCGGACCCGACCGCATCGACACCGAGGTGGAACGCCTGACCGCGCTCGGTGCACGGGAGCTGTACCGGGTCGCCGAGCCGGGCGCCTTCCACACGACGATGGCCGACCCCGAGGGGAACGAGTTCTGCGTCCAGTAGTGGGCTGCTACTCGCCCTTGCTGGCCCCGCCCCCGCCGGTGCGCAGGGCCGAGACGAACGCCTCCTGCGGGATCTCGACCGAGCCGACGTGCTTCATGCGCTTCTTGCCCTCCTTCTGCTTCTCGAGCAGCTTGCGCTTGCGGGACACGTCACCGCCGTAGCACTTGGCCAGCACGTCCTTGCGCTTGGCCTTGATCGTCTCGCGCGAGATCACCTTCGAGCCGATGGCGGCCTGGATCGGCACGTCGAACATCTGCCTCGGGATCAGTTCCTTGAGCTTTTCGACCATCGACTTGCCGAACGCGTACGCCTCGTCGCGGTGCACGATCGAACTGAACGCGTCGACCGGTTCGCCGTTGAGCAGCACGTCGACGCGGACCAGGTTCGACACCCGGTAGTCCGACATCTCGTAGTCGAGCGAGGCGTAGCCGCGGGTGATCGACTTCAACTGGTCGAAGAAGTCGGTGATGATCGATGCGAGCGGCAGCCGGTAGCGCAGTTCGACCCGCTCCTCGGTGAGGTAGTCCATCGCCTCCATGCTCCCGCGGCGGCCCTCGCACAACTGCATGACCGGACCGATGTAGCTCGACGGGGTCAGCAACCGGACCTTGACGGTCGGCTCGGCTATCTCGGCGATCTTGTTGGGCTCGGGCAGGTCCTGCGGGTTGGACACCTCGATGACCATCGGCTCGCCGGTCTCGGGGTCGATCTTCTGGTCGAGCGTGACCCGGTAGCGCACCGATGGTGCGGTGGTGACCAGCGGGATGTTGAACTCGCGGTCGAGCCGCTCGATGACGATCTCGAGGTGGAGCAGGCCGAGGAAGCCGCACCGGAACCCGAAGCCGAGCGCCGCCGAGGTCTCGGGCTCGTAGGAGAACGAGGCGTCGTTGAGGCGGAGCTTGTCGAGCGCCTCGCGCAGGATGGGGAAGTCGTCGGAGTCCATCGGGTACAGGCCGCTGAACACCATCGGGAGCGGCTCGCGGTAGCCGGGCAACGCCGGGACGTCGCGGTACTTCTTGCCGGCGAGCGTGATCGTGTCACCGACCTTGGCCTGGGCGACGTCCTTGATCGCGGCCGACAGCACGCCGACCTCGCCGACGCCGAGCGCGTCGATCGGGGTCTCCTCGGGCGAGTTGACCGCCAGGTCGTCGATCTCGCCCTCGAAGCCGGTCGCCATCAGCCGGATCCTGTCCCCCGGCGTCAGCGTGCCGTCGACCACGCGGAAGTAGGCGAGCGTGCCGCGGTAGGCGTCGTAGAACGAATCGAAGATCAACGCCCGCGGCGGTGCGTCGGGGTCACCCTTGGGGGCCGGGATCCGGTCGACGATGGCGTCGAGGACCTCGCGCACGCCTTCGCCGGTCTTGGCCGAGATGCGCAGGATGTCGCCGGGCTCCCCACCGATGATCGAGGCGATCTCTCGTGCGACCTCGTCCGGACGGGCCGCAGGCAGGTCGATCTTGTTCATCACCGGGATGATCTCGAGGTCGGCCTCGAGCGCGAGGTAGAGGTTCGCGATCGTCTGGGCCTCCATCCCCTGGGCCGCGTCGACGAGCAGGACCGCGCCCTCGCAGGCGTTGAGAGCCCGGGACACCTCGTAGGAGAAGTCGACGTGTCCGGGGGTGTCGATCAGGTTGAGCAGGTACTCGTCGCCGACATCCCCGAGCGGCTTGTAGGGCAGCCGGGCGGCCTGGGCCTTGATGGTGATGCCGCGCTCGCGCTCGATGTCCATCTTGTCGAGGTACTGCTCGCGCATCTTGCGCGGGTCGACCAGCTCGGTCAGCTGCAGCATGCGGTCGGCCAACGTCGACTTGCCGTGGTCCACGTGGGCCACGATGCAGAAGTTGCGGATGCGCTCGATCGGATAGGTCACGGGGCGGTGGCCTCGAGGTGGAGGGCGGCGGCAGGGCGCGCCTCGGCGGGCGCAGGAGAACCCGCAGCGTACCGTCGGCGTGCGTTCGTCCCGATGGCCGGGTTCCTTCGGGCTGCGCCTTCGGCCACCCCGCGAAGTGCGGTGCTCGCGTGCTGGTCACGTGTCCCACACTGGGAGCCCACCACGACGACGGAGAGCGACACGATGGGAATCCTCAAGAGCGCCATGATGTTCAAGGCCGGCCAGGCCATCTTCAACCGGGTCAGCAACAACCGGTCCGGGGCGACACGACCACAGCAGGCGGGTGCGCGTCGCCGCCCGGGCGGCCGCTCGACGGGCGGTGGTCTCGGCCGCCTCGCGCAGAGCGTGCTCGGTGGCGGCCGACGCCGCTGACCGCCGCACCCATCCGGCCACGACACCGGCCGTCCGGCGGGATCCGCGGGGTCGCGGGTTCCGCCGGCGGCACGTATCCCGGTCGTCGACCCCACCGACGAGGACCCGATGACCCTGCTCGACACGGACCGCTGGACCGACCACCGCTACCTCGGCACCTGGGAGGCGGCGGCCGGCATGGTGGGCTCCGGGGGGGAATCCGACGGTGAACGCATCACCGTGACCGAGCCCGCCACCGGCGACACGCTGCTCGAGATCCCGAGGTCGGGCGAGGACCACCTCGACACCGCGATCGAGCGGGCCAGAGACGCTCAGCGCGAATGGGCGGCCCGCCCGTTCCACGAACGCGCCGAGGTGTTCGCCCGGGCAGCGACGCTCCTGCAGGAGCACGCCGACGAGTTCCGGCCCTGGTTCGTGCGTGAGTGCGGCGGCGTGTGGGCCAAGGCCGACTTCGAGGTCGAGCTGGTCAAGGGCGAGCTCAGCAATGCCGCGGCCCTGCTCCACCAACCGAACGGGCACCTGCTGCCCACGACCCAGCCCGGCCGCCGCAGCCAGGTCCGCCGGGTCCCTCGCGGGATCGTGGGGGTCATCTCGCCCTGGAACTTCCCGGGCGTGCTCACGATGCGCTCGGTCGCGCCGGCCCTGGCCCTCGGCAACGCCGTGGTCCTCAAACCGGCCAGTGACACGCCCGTGACCGGCGCGATGCTGTGGGTCGACCTGCTGACCGCGGCCGGACTCCCCGACGGCCTGCTGCACGTGGTCGCGGGCAGCGGCAGCGAGATCGGCAACGCCATCGTCGAGCATCCCGACGTCGACATGGTCTCGTTCACCGGCTCGACCGACGTCGGACGCAGCATCGGCGAGAAGGCCGGCGCGAACCTGATCCCCGTCGCGCTCGAACTCGGCGGCGACAATGCCTTCATCGTCCTCGACGACGCCGACGTCGAGGTGGCCGCGTCGGCCGGCGCGTTCGGCAGCTTCTTCCACCAGGGCCACATCTGCATGGCCATCGGCCGGCACCTGGTGCACGAGTCGCTCGCCGTGCGCTACGTCGACCTGCTGGTCGAGAAGGCCGAGGCACTGAAGGTCGGCAACGCCTTCGAGGACGAGACGGTGACCCTCGGTCCGATCACCAACACGGCGCAACTGGACACCATCGACGAGCTCGTCCGCGACACGCTCGACGCCGGCGCCCGGCTGCGCACGGGCGGCAGACGCGACGACCCGTTCTACCTGCCGACCGTGATCGACCGGGTCCGACCCGAGCACCGGCTGTTCCGCGAAGAGCACTTCGGGCCCGTCGCGGTGGTGACCACCTTCACTGACGACGACGAGGCCGTCGCACTGGCCAACGACACCGAGTACCGCTTCGTCGCCGGCATCCACGGCGGCACGTTGACGCACGCCCGGTCCGTCGGCGACCGTCTCGACGTCGGCATGGTCCACCTCAACGACCAACCGGTGAACGACGAGGCGGTCGCCCCCTTCGGCGGCAACCGCGCCTCCGGGAACGGCGGCCGGTTCGGCGGCTTCGCCGACCTCGAGGAGTTCACCGAGTGGCAGTGGATCACCGAGCGCGACACCCCGACGAGCTATCCCATGTGACAGGCTCCGCCCGACGCAACGGCGCACGGAGGTCGCATGCAGGGTTTGGTGTTCCACGGGCCCGGGGACGTGCGGGTCGCGACCGACCTGCCCGATCCCGTGATCGAGTCACCCGGCGACGCGATCGTCGAGGTGCACGCGGCGGGCCTGTGCGGCTCGGACCTGCACCCCTACGAGGGCCGCGAGGACGCCCGCGCCGGGGTCGTGCCGGGCCACGAGGCCGTCGGCCGCGTCGTCTCGGTCGGGCCGGCCGTCCGGCGCGTGGCGGTGGGCGACCGGGTCCTGGTGCCGTTCACCACCTCGTGCGGGGGCTGCCCCGCGTGCCGTCGCGGGCTGTCGGCTCGCTGCGAGCGGGGCGCGCTGTTCGGTTGGGGCGACCCGCACGACCCGGCCGCGCCCGCGTTGCACGGTGGCCAGGCCGCGCTGCTGCGCGTCCCCCTCGCCGACGGGACCCTCGTCCCCGTACCGCACGGCCGCTCGGACGTCGACGCGGTGCTGCTGGCCGACAACCTGCCCACCGGGTGGGTCGCGGTCGAGCGCCTCGGCGACGTCGACGGCGAGGTCGTGGTCGTCCAGGGGCTCGGCGCGGTCGGGCTGTGCGCCATCTGGGCCGCGCACCGTCTCGGCGCCGCCCACGTCGTCGGCGTGGACCCGGTCGCCGCGCGGCGCGACCGGGCCGCAGCGCTCGGCGCGACGGCGGTCGGCCCAGACCA
>JAGXST010000110.1 GCA_018335555.1 Actinomycetota bacterium
CCCGCGGCACCGACCGCCTCGCACGCGACCCGGGTCGCGGCCTGCAGGTCGCCGCTCGGACCGGTCGAGGACTCGCCGAAGTGCAACTCCTCGGCAGCCATCCCGCCCATCGCGATGTCGACCAGCGCGTGCAGTTCGCTGCGCGAGCGCGTGTAGACCTCGTCCAGGTCGCCGTGCGCGAGCAGGCCCAGCGACCCTGACCGCTTCACGATCGAGAGCACTTCGAGCTTCCGCTTGCCGGTGAGGAACGCGATCGTGGCGTGGCCCGCCTCGTGGGTGGCGACGACGCGGCGCTCGTGTGCCGTGTAGGCGACCGGGTTCTTGAGCCCGACCTCCTCGTTGAGCCGGGCCGACTGCACGTCGCGCCAGCTCATGGCGTCCCGGCCGTCACGCAGGGCATTGAGCAGCGCCTCGTCGAGCAGATGCTCGATCATCACGGGCGTGTAGCCGAAGGTCTGCCCGGCCAGTGCGTCGCGCAGTTCGTCCCCGGCCAGTTCCTCGGCGTGGGCCTTGCGGTCGAGGAAGTGGTCGACCAACTCGCGGCGGGCCGCGCGCGCGGGCGGCTCGAAGGTGAGCTTGCGGTCGAAGCGCCCGGGCCGCAGCATCGCGGGGTCGAGCCGGTCCGCCCGGTTGGTGGCCGCGATCAGCAGCAGGTTGTTGTAGACCGACGGACGGCGTTGCAACTGCCGGTGCGAAGGCAGGTAGGCGTTGATCGCATCGGTGATCCTGTTGCGCACCGACTCGTACCACGGCGGCGTGTCGAACGACTGCATCTGGATCAGCAGCTCGTTGACGACACCGCCGGTTCCCTCGCTCATCATGCTGCCGTCGATGCGCAGCGCGGCGGACCCCAGCGGTGTTGCGTTCATGCCGCCGCGTGCGGTCGCGATCGCGTCGATCTCCTCGATGAAGCCGATCGCCCCGCCCTCGCGCCGGGCGGCCTTGCGCAGTGCCCGGAAGTAGGCCCGGATCTTGCGTGCCGTCGCGCCGTACCACATCGACTGGAAGCTGGTCGCCGACACGAACAGGAACGGCACGCCGGCTTCACGTGCGAGTGCCTTGGCGAGGTGGGTCTTGCCGGTGCCGGGAAGCCCCTCGAACAGCAGGCCGCGACGCGGCGTGCCGCCGAGCTGGTCGCGGAAGCGGGCATAGCCCATGAACGTGTTGAGGGTGCGGACCACCTCCTCGACGATGGCGTCGATGCCGCGGACGTCGTCGAGGCCGACGTCGATCTGCTCGGGCCGGTAGATCACGTGGGGCGAGCGCCCGCTGGCCAGGGGCATGGCAACCACGGCCAGCACGGCGACCACGAACACGGCCGGGATGACGTAGAGGATCGGGTCCTCGGGCATGCCCGGCAGCGCGAACACCTGGAACGGGCGGCCGTCGAGGATGCGGTACCACAGGAAGATCAACGGGACGGACAGCACCAACGCCAGGCGGCGCAGGCGGGCCAGGCGGCGGCGCTCGCGGGCCTCGCCGACGTCGGCAGCCGAGGCACCGAGGAATCGGCCACCGAGGCTGGCGGCCAGGCTCTGCTCGGGTGCCGACACCGCGGCGTCGGCATCGATCGTTTCGGACCCGCTGTCCATCATCGCTCCCGGTTCACGCTGCGCACCCGACCCAGCGCCGACAGTGAACGGCACGAAGGCGCCGGTGCGGGTCGGGTTGCCACGTGCAACGACGGTGACCGCACACCTCGGGCGGCCAGCGCCCGGATGCGGCCGGCCGGCGTCAGGTGTCGCGACCCGGGACGGCGCTGGTGCCGCGTGAGCGGACGACGGCGTAGCCGAGGCTGACCGCGAACCCACCCCACACCACGGTCAGGGCGATGACCATCGTCACGATGGCGGCGGTACTCATGCGATCTCCTCCGGGGTGAACTCGAGGCGGCTCGGGTCGTGCCAGGGGCGGGCGGTGAAGGCGACCCCTATCGCCAGCGCGAGCAGCGCGGCCCCCCACCCGAAGACCGCCAGGAAGCTGGTCGGCAGGCCCTCGTAGGGCTCGGTCAACTCGCGGCGCAGGTTGCCGAGGGTGACGGCACCGAGCAGGAGCGGGGTGACCGCGACGAGGGCCACGGTCCACCACCTGCCGAGAGGCAGGTCAGACACCTGGTCCGCGTGCCTGCGCAGTTCACCCAACCGCCGCAGGACCCAGGCCAGGGCGATCACTTCGACGAGCCCGACGACGGCGACGCCGAAGCTGTTGACGAAGTTGTCGACCACGTCGAGCAGCGTCGGTCCGAGTCCGGTCGAGAAGACCAGCGAGGTCAACGCCGTGGCTCCGCCGAAGACGGCGACGGCTCGGCGCCGCGACCACCCGAACTTGTCCATGACGGCGGACGTGCTGGCCTCGGTGATCGAGATCAGCGATGACAGCCCGGCCGCCACCAGCGAGGCGAAGAAGAGCACACCGAAGAGGCGGTTGAAGGCGGGAAGTTCGCTGACGATGGCGGGAAAGACCACGAAGGCCAACCCGACGCCGCCGGCGGCGACCTCGTCGACGGCAACGGCCTGGGCCCCCGCGAGGAAGCCGATGGCGGCGAAGACGCCGATGCCGGCCAGCAACTCGAACGAGGAGTTGGCGAAGCCGGCGATGAACGCATTGGTGGTCAGGTCGGCCCCACGGCGGGGCAGGTAGCTCGCGTAGGTGATCATGATCGCGAACCCGACCGACAACGAGAAGAAGATCTGGCCGTAGGCCGACACCCAGATGCTGCTGTCGGTCAACGCGGACCAGTCGGGCGAGAACAGCGCGTCGAGGCCGGCCGTCGCACCCGGCAGGGTCACGGCGCGGACCACCAGGACGCCGAACGTCACCAGCAACAGCGGTATCAGGATCCTGTTGGCCCGCTCCACCCCGCGCCGTACGCCCCCGGCCAGTACCCCGAGGGTGATGAGCCAGATGGCGACGAGAGGCAGCAGGACACCGAGCCGGAAGCCACCGAGCTGCCACGGCTCGCTCGCCGCCCAGTAGCTGTCGAACAGAAAAGTCTCGGGGTCGTCACCCCACGACAGATCGAACGAGAAGCCGGTGTAGGCGACGGCCCAGGCGATCACGACGGCGTAGTAGCTCGAGATGACGAAGCACACGCCCACCTGCCACCAGCCGAGCACCTCGGCCCTGCGGTGCAGCCGCCGCATCGCCAGCGGAGCGCTTCCGCGGAAGCGGTGTCCGATGCTGTACTCGAGCACCAGCAGCGGGATGCCAGCCGTCAGCAACGCGATCAGGTACGGCAGCAGGAATGCACCGCCGCCGTTGTCGTAGGCGACGTAGGGGAAGCGCCAGATGTTGCCGAGCCCGACCGCAGAACCGATCGCGGCCAGCAGGAATCCGGCGCGGCTGCCCCACTCCTCGCGTTGCTCGACCATGCCTACCTCGTTTGCGGTGGCCACCGACCGGGGCAGCTCAGCGCCCGGGCAGCCCGCATGCTGCCAGACGCTCCCGCCGTGCGGGTCCCACCGCGTCAGCCCCTCGCACCGGGTGACGCGAGATCGAGGAGGTGATCTGAGGCGATGTCGAGGGAGCGACGCGTTGTCGGACAGGTGCCGCACCGGCGACGCGGAGGTTCGACACTGCGCGCAGCGTCGACATCGGCATGCTCGGTCGACGGAGGCTGTCACGGTCGAGGCAAACCGTCATCGGTGACGGTCTGGTGCGACCGAGCACCGCAGGTTCGACCGGGCGTCGCGGTCGAGTGACCCACACGTAGCGAACCGCCGTTTCCGCGAGATGCGCCGGCGCCGTTGCGATCGCCCGGGCGCCGTGCTGTTGGGCCGATCTCAACCGCCACTGCCGATTTCAGACGTGGCAGAGCGCGAGGACGTCGTCGCCATCGAGGCGCAGCACCCATTGGTCGCCCGGATCGACGTCGGTGACCAGCCCCGGGGCGTCGAGGTCGGGCGCCGCGAGGAGCGCGGCGGTCAGTCGGCCCTTACAGACCTTCGTGCGCGCGGCGTTGGCCGCCCGGCCGTCAGGCCGGACGAAGCCGACTGTGACGAGACCACGGACCCGGCTGCGCGCTTCGGTCGTCCAGATGCGGGCGTGCTCGGCGGGCAGCAGGTCCCACACGCGGCGCCCGCGGCAACGTCGCGCCAACTCGTCGGCCGCCTGTTCACGCCACCATCCGGCGATCCCACCCAGCGACGGCAACGTCGCGGCGAACTCGAGCCGGTAGTCGGGCACGGCATCTCCCATGGCGGCCAGGCCGGCCAGTGCCGAGACGACGATCACCTCGGCGCCGGCACGCCGAGGTGTGATGTCGGCGAGGCCGGCGTTGCCGTGGACCACCCCGGTGTAGCGGAGGTGTGCCGGCAGGGTCGGTGCCCCAGGGAGGCCGGCCAGCAAGGCTCGCGCCTGCGCCACCTTCGCGCCACCGACACCCGCGACCCGGGCGAGCGCAGCGTCGTCGAGGTCGTCGAGGTCACCGACCACTGCGGCCAGTAGCCGGCGGCGGGCCTCCCCCAACGGTCCGGTGTCGGCCGCGACGACGTCGCCGTACACGGGGCCGTCGCCGTCGTCGGCCTTGCCCTTCGACGGCGGGAGCAGGACCAGCGGCCGGCGACTCATGCCTCCGAGAGCACGACCACTCACGCGTCCGCGAGGACGACATCGAGGTCGACGTCGGCCGGCGTGTCGAAGCGGAAGTGCGCATGCCCGACCCGGTCCGGGGGTCCGACCCCGATCGCGACCATGCCGGCAGCCAGCGCCGCGTCCACGCCGGAGGCGGCGTCCTCGACCACGACGCAGTCCTGCGGCGGCACGTCGAGGCGACGGGCGGCCTCGAGGAACAGGTCAGGGGCCGGCTTGGCGCGCTCGACGCTGTTGCCGTCGGCGATCGCGTCGAACAACTGCGTGATGCCGAGCTTGTCGAGCACCAACGGGGCGTTCCTGCTCGACGAGCCGATGGCGACCAGGCAACCGCGGTCCTTGGCGTCGCGGACCAACTCGACGGCGCCCGGCAGCACGTCGGCGGGGCTCATGTCGGCGAGCGAGGCGACGTAGTAGTCGTTCTTGCGGGCCATCCAGGTCTCGAGCGTCGGCTCGTCGACCTCGCGATCACCGAGCAGGGCCAGCAGCGACTCGCGCCGCGACAGGCCGCGCAGCGCCTCGTTGGCGGCGCGGTCGAAGGGCAGGTGCTCCTCGTCGGCGAGGCGCTGCCAGCCGAGGTAGTGCTGCTCGGCCGTGTCGGTGAGCACGCCGTCGAGGTCGAAGATGACCGCGCGGCGGCGGGCGTCGCTCACGAGGATCCTTGTCGGTCGTTGGGGCCGCACGCTACTGCCACGCACGGCAGGTGGGCGTGCCCGGCGCCCGGACGCCAGTAGGGTCCGCGGCCGGCCGTCCGTACCGGGGAAATGCCGTGCTGCTCGAGGTCGACCGTCTCACCAAGCACTACGACGAGGTTGCCGCGCTCGACGACCTGCACCTGACGCTCGACCGCGGTGGCTGCGTCGCGCTGGTCGGTCACAACGGCTCGGGCAAGTCGACCGCGATCGGGTGCGTGGCGGGGCGGCTGCGGCCGACGTCGGGATCCGTGCGGGTCGACGGCACCGACATCGTCACCACGCGCGATCCCGTGGCGGCACGCCGGGTGATGTCGGTGATCCCGGACACGGCCGCCTTCTACCCCGACCTGACCGTGCGCGAGCACCTCGAGGTCGTCGCGCTCGCCCACGGTCTCGGCCG
>JAGXST010000111.1 GCA_018335555.1 Actinomycetota bacterium
CCGTGCTCGTCCACCTCGAGGCGGCCGCGCTCCCGGGCCGGCAGGTCGAGGGCGCGCTCGGCCGTCACGAATCCACCGAGGCCGAGACGGGGCAGGCGGATGCGCAGGCCGTTGTTGGTCACGCCGGTGACGACGGCGGGTTCGGGACCGTCGAGGAAGCCGCGGTCGAGCAGGACCGACCACAGGTCGCCCCGCTCGCGGGCCTGCAGGAAGCTGATGGCGCCGGCGCGGGCGTCGAGCCAGCCGGCCAGACCACGCAGGTCGTCGACCGACAGTGGCGGGGTCTCGCCGGCGAGGGCTGCGCGGATCTGGCGGTGGATCGTCAGGTCGGCGTAGCGACGGATCGGCGAGGTGAAGTGGACGTAGGCGGACGAGGCGAGCCCGACGTGGGCCGACGGGTCGGGTTCGTAGGTGGCGCGCGCGGTGGCACCGGTCGCGGCCGAGACCAGCAGGTCACGGTCCTCGTCGCGACCCTCCGCCGCGAGTCGGTCGATCTCGGCGAGCACCTGCACGATCAGTTGGTCCGCCGCGGCGGCGTCAGCCCCGTCCTCCAGGGCGGGCACCGTCGCGCCCACCAGCGCGACGGCAGCCCGCAGCCGCTCGTGGCGCTCGGGGTCGACCCCGACGTGGGCGCGGTACAGGGCAGGTACGCCGTTGTCGACCAGCCAGCCGGCGACCGCCTCGTTGGCGGCGACCGCGAGGCGTTCGATCAGGCGGTACGCCGCCGCGTGCGGCTCGGCCGCCACCGTCGAGAGCTTGCCGTCGACCACCGCAGGCGTGATTTCGGTCGGCGCGAACAGCTCCTCGAACGTGGTGCGGGTGTCGCGCTCGACGCCGAGACGGCGTGCGGCCTCGACGACCGCGGTGAGCAGGTCGTCGACCGCGGCGGCATGGCCTGGCGCCTGCGCAGCGACCCCGCTGCGGTCGTCGCCGAGCCAGTCCTCGACGGCGGCGTAGCTGAGCTTGGCGTGCGACCGGATCGTGGCCAGTTCGAGGTGCAGGTCCGCGATGCCGCCGTCCGCCGCGATCGTGAAGCGGACCGAGATGGCCCGACGGTCCACGTCGGGCAGCAGCGACAGGGCGTCCTCGGACAGCGCGGGGTCGAGCATGGGGGCGTTGGATCCCGAGGTGAGGTAGGCGCTGGACGCGACCGTGCGGGCGTAGAGGTCGGCCGCCGAGCCGAGGCCGACGGTGCCGGCAGCGTCGGCGATGTGGACGGCGACCTCGACCGGCGCTTCGCCACCCGACCACGATGCGGCGATCGCGTCGTCGAGGTCGCGGGCACCGGCGTCGTCGATGGTCACGCACAG
This sequence comes from Actinomycetota bacterium, assembly GCA_018335555.1. Lineage (GTDB taxonomy): Bacteria > Actinomycetota > Nitriliruptoria > Nitriliruptorales > Nitriliruptoraceae > Egicoccus. The sequence goes on from JAGXST010000111.1 coordinate 1,311, forward strand.
TTCGTCACGTCGGTCCACCGGCGCGAGGTCCGCGCCCGGCACGGCACCTTCGACGCCGAGTCCTTCGGCGCCGCCACGACCGCCACCGGCGAGCAGCCCGACGACCCTGGTGTGGGTGGCGTTGGCGGCGGCGGGGTCCAAACCCGCTGCTTCCGCCCCGCCGGGCACCAGCGCCGGGGCGGCCCGGCCGAGTGCGACCACGACGGCCGCGGCCCGCACCGCCTGCGGCGAGCCCTTCACGAACGGGCCGGCCACCAGCGCCTTGCCGAGCGGGGCGCCGTCCTCGCCGTCGACGGCGAGCACGACGATCTGGCGTCCGACCGCCGACTGCAACCGCTGCGCGAGGGTTGGGTCGAGGCGGATCCAGCCGCTGCCGAGCGCCGGGTCCGGCTCGAGGACCAGTCGCCCCGGACCCTGCTGCACGCGGCCGACGAGCATGCGCCTGACGCGTTGGACCAGCGTCATCTCCTCGACGGTGGCGCCCTTCTCGTCGAACGCCAGCGTCACCTCGACGAGGTCGTCGGCGAGGAAGCCGCCGGCGAGCGGCGGGGGCACGAACGCGGAGTCGATGGTGCGGGGCGAACCGTCGGCCTGGTGGCCGGTCACCTCGACGGGCGTGACGCCGTCGGCGGCGACGGTGGCGGCGAAGCCGAAGCCTCGTGGGTGGGGGCGGAAGCGGGCGCGGACCTGCACGGGATGTCGGACCTTCGTCGGGATGGCGGGGCGGGCAGTGTGGCAGCTAGGTGTGCTCGGGGGACAACCCGCCCGTCCCGCCGTGCTCCTGGACGCGCGCGGTCACCGCGTCGAGCGGGCCGCGGTGGGTGCCGGGCCAGTAGACCCGGCTGCACGAACTGCACCGGGTGAACCGGTCCTGCCCCGTGCGCACCCGCGGTGGCAGACGATGGAGGACCGCCTGCTTGTCGACGGGTTCGAGGTCGCCATTGCACCGGATGCATCGCGTGCCGGGCGCGGCCCGCGGGGCCAGCCGGTAGCGGTCTGCGACCTCGAGCAGTTGCAGCTGCGGGTCCTGCGCACGTGGGCAGTAGCCGTGCACGACCTGGCGCCGCATCAGCAGGCCGCGGTCGCGGCTGAGCAGGATGCGCGCCTGGTCGGCCGAGACGGCCGCGAGTTCGGTGTCGTCCGCGTCGCTTCGCCACCAGGTGTCGAACCCCAGCCACCGCAGCCGACGGGCGAGCGTGCCGAGGTGCACGTCGAGCACGAACCGCCGCGGGTCGGGCGGTTCGGGAAACAGGTCCGTCTCGCTGCCGGGGCCGGTCGCGGGCGGGCGCACGGCCGTGAACGGGGGATAGGCCGCGATGCGTTCGCCGCCGCCGACCCGGCGGTCGAAGTCGACCGCAACCCCGTCGACGACCAGCAGGCCCACCTCGACGTGGGGGACACCGAGCGATTCCACCACGTCCTTGACCGATCGGGGCGTGCCGATGGGTACGTGCTGCTCGGCCGCGCCGGCGAGGTCGACGAGACCGGCATAGCAGCGGACCTCCACGTGCCCGGCGGTCATGGCCGGGTCAGTTCTCGTAGACGCCGATGACCCGGTTCTGCTCGATCACGGCGTCGCCGTAGGCGTCGAGGAACTCCCGCCGGCTCGGTGTCCCGTCGACGGCACGTGAGAGCGCGTAGACCCAGAAGTAGTAGTGGTGCGGACCGTGTCCGGGCGGTGGCTGCGGACCGCCGTAGCCGTCGTTGCCGAAGTCGTTGGGTCCGGGGCGGAACTGTGCGTCGGCACCGGGTGCCAACTCGGTCGTGTCGGCCGGGATGCCGTACAGGGTCCAGTGCGTGAACCCGTCGGGCAGCGGCGCGTCGGGGTCGTGGCAGACCACGGCCAACTCGACCGCGACGGACGGCACACCCTCGATGCGCAGGGCCGGCTGCTCGTTGCCCTTGTCGTTGGCGTGGCGGTCCAGCAGGCGGCCGCCGTTGTCGAACTCCGGGCTCGTGACCTTCAGGTCGGCGATGTTGAGTCCCATGGCGATCTCCGTCGTGGGTGGCATCAGCGGTGTGGTGGTGATCGGGGCACCCACGCTAGGCGCGTGACCCGGTGGTCGCTGGGTGGGACGGTCCGGTCGGACGGGTGCGCCGCCGACCGCGTACCCTTCCCGCAGCCGCCGACGGGTCGGCCGATCCTCCAGGAGCGTGCGTGACCACGAAGACTTCTGTCCCCCCAGGAGCCCACCGATCCGGGACGCCGCGGGCGGCGACGTCGTCGTCCGCCGAGCGGATCGCCCGCGCCATCCTGCGCATCGACAACGAGGAGCCGCGCGCCCTGATGCCGATGAAGGGATCGCTGCTGATCTCCGCGGTCCGCTGCATGATCACCTACGCGATCATCCCGGCCATGGCGCCGATCATCAGCGGCATCGGCATCCTCGCCACCCCGCTGTCGCTGGCGCTCTCCGCCGTCGCCGCCGTCATGGCCGTCGTCAGCCTCCGCCGCGTGTGGCAGGCCAGCTGGACCTGGAAGTGGGGCTACACGCTGTTCGCCGTGGTGGTGCTGGTGTTGCTCGCCGTCGTCTCGGCCTACGACATCGGCCGCCTCAACGCCTGATCAGGCGGGCGGCACCGTCCGCGTCCAGGACCGCAGCGGCCAGTCGAGCTGCTCGAGCAACGACTCGACGCGGTCGACGACCCGTACCGCGGTGGCCCGCCGGTCCTCGCTCGGGGTGAGTTCCGCGCGCAGGCCGGTCGAACTCGACGATCGGGTGCGCTGCCAGATGCCCTCGAGACGCGCACCGTCCAGTGCTCTCCGTGCCTTCCGGATCCCGCCGCGTACCTCGATCACCACCACCTCGTGGCCGCGGTCGTTGCTGCCGCCGCTGATCCGCAGTTGCGCGGTCAGGTCGTCGGCGAGCATGCGGGCGAGGCGGTTCGCCTTCGAGCCGGGGGCGCGGCTGGTCGCCAGCAGTTCACGCACCGGCCCCGGTGCGTCGCCGGCGAGCCAGACGGCGACCTCGTCGCGGTCGAGGCGACGCTCGCCCGTTCCCGGGTCGGCGTCCCAGTCCACCGAGCCGAGGTCGACCCGGGTCGGGTCGGCGTAGCCGGCATGCGGACGCGACGGTCGGCCGGGCACGATCACGGGACCCTCGTCCTCGGCGTCGACGAGGCGCTCGTATGCCTGCCGGAGTCGATGGAAGGTCGCGCTGTCCCCACCGAGGTCGGGATGGTGCTCGCGGGCCAGGCGGCGGTAGGCGCGCTTGATGTCGTCGCCGTCCGCGGTGCCCGACAACTGCAGCATGCGCAGCGCTTCCGTGCGGGTGGGACGGGTCACGTTGGGTCCTGGACTGACGGCCGGCTCGCAGGGTACGGGTAGCGTGCCGCCGGGTCGGCGACTGGGAGTGCGTGGTGCTGGACGACGTGGCGGCAGCGAGCGGTGTGTCGGAGACGGAGCGGGCGACCGCACATCGGCTGTGGAGCCGGCTCGAGGCGATCCACACCGTGGTGTACTTCTCGCCGATCGTCGCCGACGCGCAGGCGCGGGTCGGGCTCGAACCGGGCCTGATGTCGTACGCAGCGGCGCGGATCGGTCCGCTCGGCCCGGTCGGCCCCGAAGTCACCGCCGGTGCGTTCTACGGCTTCTCGCCAGTGGCGTTGGCCGAGGTGCTGCCGGCTGCCTGGGAGTGGGCCGACCCGATGGAGGTGGTACTCGCCACCCGCGAGGCGGTCGGCCGCACGCTCGCACCGCTGTGCGACGGCATCGAGGACGAGGTCGCCCGGGCCGCCGA
>JAGXST010000112.1 GCA_018335555.1 Actinomycetota bacterium
CCCGCCGCGCACTGCCGAGCGCCCACCGGTCCCATCGGTGCGCCACGCAACGTGCACGCCCTGCCGTGCGTCGCAGGACGGGAGACTCGGTCTGCCGGCACCACGGCAGGACGCGGCAGGACGCGGGAGCGGGAGCATGGACGTATCGGGACGGCGGGGTCGCGGACGCGGCACGACCTGTGTGGGGCTGCTGGTCGGGGCGTTGCTGCTGGTCGGCGTCGTGCCGGCCGCCGCGTCGCACGACGGCACCCTCGACGACGGCTGCCCCGGTCCCGCGCTGCCCCAGGCGGGGTTCTCCGACGTCGGCGACGGTGCGACCCACCGGGCGACCATCGACTGCCTGGTGTGGCACGGCGTCACCCAGGGCCGCAGTTGGGCCCGGTTCGACCCCGGCGGCGAGGTTCGCCGCGACGAGATGGCGTCGTTCCTGGCCAGGACCATGCTGCGCGCCGGCGCGCAGCTCCCGGCGTCACCCGACAACCACTTCGACGACGTCCCCGCCGCCAGCGTGCACGCCCGCTCGATCAACCAGTTGGCCGAGGTCGGCGTGATCGAGGGCACCTCGCAGCGCCGCTACTCCCCCGACCGACTGGTCAGCCGGGCGCAGGCCGCGGCCCTGCTGGTCCGCGCCGTCGAGGAGGTGACGGGCGAGACGCTGCCGCGCGGCGCGTCGCGCTTCGACGACACCGACGGATCCACCCACGAGGTGGCGATCGACCAGGCCGCCGAGGCGGGTCTGGTGCAGGGGGTCGGCGACCGCCGGTTCGCGCCGTCGCGGGCGTCGACGCGGGCACAGATGGCGAGCCTGCTGGCCCGGCTGCTCGACACGTTCGCCGAGCGCGACCTCGTCGTCCTGCCCGAGAGCTGGGGCGTCGACGCGCCACCACCTGCGCTGGCGGCCGAACTGGTCACCGACGACGTGACCAACCCGGCGTTCGTGACGGCACCTGCCGGTGACGACCGGCTGTTCGTGGTCGAACTGGGTGGGCGCGTGCGCATCGTCCGGGACGGGGCGGTGCTCGCGATGCCGTTCCTCGACCTGTCGTCGCAGGTGTCCAGTGGTGGCGAGGGCGGGTTGTTCGCGCTCGCGTTCCACCCCGACTTCGCCGACAACGGCCGCTTCTACGTCCACTACACCGACACGGCCGGCGACAGCCGCATCGACCGGTTCGTGGTGTCGGCCGACCCCGACCGCGCCGAGGTGGCCAGCCGCACGGCGGTGCTGATGCTCGACCAGCCGGCCAGCAATCACAACGGCGGGATGATCGAGTTCGGACCGGACGGGATGCTCTACGTCGCCCTCGGCGACGGCGGGGGCGGCGGCGACCCGTTCGGCAACGGCCAGGACGCCTCGACGCTGCTGGGCACGATCCTGCGGCTGGACGTGGACGTGGCCGGCACCGGCTACCGCATCCCGGCCGACAACCCGTACGCGTCGGGCGGTCGCGGGGCGCCCGAGGTGTGGGCGTACGGGCTGCGCAACCCGTGGCGGTTCGCGTGGGACGTCCCGACCGGCCACCTCTACATCGCCGACGTCGGCCAGAGTGCCCGCGAGGAGGTCGACATCGTCCCGGGCCGCCGCGGCGGGCTGAACTTCGGCTGGAACACCATGGAGGGCAGCCGCTGCTTCGAGGCGTCGACGTGCGACCAGAGCGGGCTGACCCTGCCGGTGTACGAGTACGGCCACGACCAGGGCTGCTCGATCACCGGCGGGTTCGTCTACCGAGGCGACGACATCCCCGGCCTCACCGGCCACTACGTGTTCGGTGACTACTGCCGCGGCTGGGTCCGCTCGCTGCACTACGACGGCGACGGCGCCGACCACGTCACCACCCACGACGGCGTCGGCGCCATCGGCAACGTCTACTCGTTCGGCACCGACGGCGCCGGTGAGCTGTACGTGCTCACCCCGCAGGGCGTGTTCCGCCTCGTCGCCGCCGGATGAGGTGCCAGGTCGCGGCGGTCAGGGGGTGGCCAGCCAGGCCATGAGCCGGTTGAGGAACACGGCGGCGTCGAAGCGACGCAGCGGCGCACCCGGTTCGAACGGCGCACCTTCCTCGCCCAGCGGCAGTCCCAGTTCGGCCAGCCGCTCGGCCGCAGCGCCGTGCGTGGTGCCTGCGGTGTCGGGATCACCTGCCGAAGCCGCGGCCCGGCCGCTGACCTCTGCGGCGCGCAGCGCCATCGTGGCGAACTGTCCGCGCAGGATCGGCGCGCCGGGGTCGAAACGACCGTCACCGGTGCCGACCACCACACCCGCACCGGCGAGCGTGTCGACGGCTGCCGCATGGGTCCCGCCGGCCACGTCCGAGAAGCTGGGGGTGCCCGGGGCCAGCGCATGGCCCGAGGCGGTCATGGTGCGGGCCAGCAGGCTGGCGGCCTGGTCGCGGCGCAGCGTCTCCTCGCGTCCGAACCGGCCGTCGGCATACCCGGCCACGACACCCGCCGCGACGAGACAGTCGAGGTCGGCCACGCCGGGCGCGCCTCGTACGACGTCGGTGAACGTCGCCGTGGGGCAGGTGGCCGCGAAGGTCCAGTCCGAGGCGTGCGAGGTCCGGACCTCGAGGTGCAGGTCGCCGTCGGCGTCGAGGACCCGGGACGCCACGCACGGGTCGGGGGTCGCCGCGGTGCCGTCGGGGTCGAGGCAGTCCGCGACCGCAACGCCGTCACGCATCGGCACGACCGGTCCGTCGGCGTCCTCGAGCAGCGAGGCGTCGAGCGCGAAGGCGAACACGTGCGGCTGCTCCGCCGAGGCGGGCGGCGCCTCGATCGCGAAGGACACACCCAGCACGGCGTAACCGCCGGGCGCCGGCGCGGACGCGTCTCGCAGGGCCGGGGTCACGGAGACCTCGCCGGCGGCGGCCGTGGTGATGGTCAGGCCCACGGGTGTCTGCGGCGACGGCGGGGTGCCCGGCGCGAGCGTGCGAACCGTCGCTCCCGACGACACGACCCGCGGTGTCAGCGGCGCCATCCCCGAGAAGGTCGGTTCCGCGCGGGGCGCTGCCGTTGGGAGGGTCCGCAACTCGATGTGGATCACGGCCGGGTACCCGGCCAGCGGTGGCCGGTAGGCGTCCTCGTCCCACCGGAACCCGGCCAGGTGACCGAAGCGGTGCGAGAGCTCGACCTCGGCTTCGGAGGCGCCGACACAACCCGGAAGGTTCTCTGACGTGAGGAAGTCCGCTGTCGGCGTGGCGAGGAAGTCGTACCAGGGCTCGGTCTGCGCCGCGCAGGGGAGCGGAACGTTGTAGCGCATCACGTGGACGGCATAGGCGAAGTAGTCAGGACCCAGCCCGACGTTCGCGAACTTCTCGACGACCTCGGCGCGCCCGCCATCGCCGTCGGCGAAGGGGTTCTCGATGGCGTCCTGGAAGGCGATCACGGCGTTGTCGCGCGTCTCGTCGCGATCGGTGCCCGGCGGGATCTGGGAGCGGTGGCCCCCGAACCAGAAGCGTCCGCGGTTGTCGGGGTGTTCGGTCGGACCGAGCGACCAGATCAGTTCCGTGCCGGCCGGCACGCTCTCGACGCGGAGTTGGTTGAAGTCCCGCAGGTCGGTCATGGCGAACAGGATGGTGGGATGGCGCGCGGCGGCCGCGGACAGGCCGGCCTGGACGAACAGGTCTTCGACACCCGCCAGGGCCTCGGGAAGCCCGAGGACGACGAGACAGGCCGCCGCTTCCGTGTCGCCGTGCGCAGCGAGGGTGAGTCCGGCCGTGTTCGACGCGATCGGTACGCCGTCGAGGGTGACGTAGATCGGGACGCCGACCTCCTCGCCGGTCCCGAAGTTCGCAGCACACGGCTCGAGGTCGCCGGCTTCGTCCGCCACCGCCGCCTGGGTGGGCGCGAGCGCCGCGGCCACGCCGACGGCGCCGATCGCGACGACCGGACCGAATCCGGCGAGGAGAACGCGACGCCACGGGCGTCCGCGAGCGAGATCGACCATGAGCCGGCACCTCCCGAGAGGGCGGAGGTGGCCGCTCGGCTTCGTCCGCTCATCCAGACCTTCCCATCCGGCCGGATCGTCGCGCAATGGCCACAACTGACGAGTCCGGCGGGGCAGCCGCGCGTCCAGGTGGCCGTCGCCACGCCGAAGTCGCCGCGGCCCATACCCTGCCCGGACTGCCCTGTCGAGATCACCGAGGAACAGCGTGAAGGACTCCCCCTCGGCGACGTCGCGTTCCGGTTTCCGCAGCGACATCGAGGGCATGCGCGGCATCGCGGTCGTGCTGGTGCTGATCTACCACGCGGGCGCCACGTGGCTGCCGGGCGGCTACATCGGCGTCGACGTGTTCTTCGTGCTCTCGGGCTTCCTGATCACCCACGGCCTGGTCACCGAACTCGAGCGGCGCGGCACCGTCTCGCTGCGCGGGTTCTACGCCCGCCGGTTCCGCCGGCTGCTGCCGGCCGGGACGGTGGTGCTGCTGGCCACGGTGCTGACCGCCCGGGTGGTGGCCTCGCCGATGGTGGCCGAGTCGGTCGCCATCGACGGGATCTGGGCGGCCGGGTGGCTGGCCAACTACCGCTTCGTCGCGGTCGGCCTCGACTACCTCGCCACCGACATGGCCGAGTCGCCGCTGCTGCACTACTGGTCGCTGGCCGTCGAAGAGCAGTTCTACGTCGTGTGGCCGCTGCTGGTGCTGGCCATCGTCAAGCTCGCGGGCCGCGGCCGCCGCCCGCTGATCATCGGGCTCGGCACGCTCAGCCTGGTGTCGTTCGCGTGGGCGGTGTTCGACAGCGTCAACAACCCCACGCTCGCCTACCTGTCGCTGCACACCCGCGCGTGGGAGATGGCCGCGGGTGCGCTGCTGGCGCTGACCGGCTGGCGGCTGGCCGGCCGGACGGCGGCCCCGCTGGCCTGGGGCGCGATCGTGGCGGTGGTGGCATCCGCCGCGATCTTCGACGCCACCACCTCGTTCCCGGGGCCGTGGGCGGCCGTGCCGGTGCTCGGCACCGTCGTGATGATCGCGGCCGGCACCGCCCGCACCAACCCGGCGAGACGGCTGCTCGACCTGGCGCCGCTGCAGCGGGCCGGGAAGCTGTCGTACTCGCTGTACCTGTGGCACTGGCCCGTGCTGGTGCTGGCCGAGCACGCGCTGCGGCGCCCGTTGACGGCGGTCGAGGCGGTGGCCTGCCTCGCGCTGTCGTGGCTGCTGTCGGAGGTCAGCTTCGTGCTGGTCGAGAACCCGGTCCGGCATGCGGCACCGCTGTTGCGCAGCCCGGGCCGCTCGCTGTCGATGGGCGG
>JAGXST010000113.1 GCA_018335555.1 Actinomycetota bacterium
AAGCAGCAGCCGTACCTGCCGGTGAACGGCTCGCCGGCCGGGGTCTGGATGAGCCAGTCGGTCTCGCCCCGTTCGAGGGCGAGCGCGCCGAGCATCGGGTCGCGGAACGCGACGATGCGGCCGGTCACGTGGACGCCGTGGGCATGCAGTTCCTCGACGACCGCAGCGAGGTCGTACACGCCGGACGCGGCCCCCGAGGCCTGCGCCAGTTCGACCTCACTGTCCCAGCCGACCATGCCGCCCTCGTCCTTGAGGGTGAGCGCCACCGTGTTGATGATCCCGTCGTCGATCATCGCCATGATGCGTTCGCGGAAACTCGGTGTCGCCCACGAGTACGCGGTCACGTGCACGCCGCGGATCTGCTCCACCTCGACCCGTGACGGCACGGTGACCAGCGTGAACGCCTGGTCGCTGGCGTTGCCGGCCGCGTCGACGGCGGCGATCGTGATCTCACCCTCGGGCGGGTCGGTGAGCTCGACCTCGAAGGCGCCGTCGTCACCGGCGGTCGTCTCCTGGCCTGCGACGGTGACCGTCGCGCCCGGTTCGGTGGTGCCGGCCACGACGACCGGTTCGCCGGCGACGACCGCACTCTCGGGCGAGGTCAACTCGATCTCCGGCGGTGTCGTGTCCAGCGCGAACCGCCACTCGTGGAGGACCTCCGGGTCGGTGTCGGCCTCCGGCCCGGACCGCTGCACGCTCAGCACGTAGTCGCCGTCGTCGAGGCCGCCGGCGGTCCAGCGCAACGCGCCATCGGCGGTGTCCCCGTCGGCCGGGTCACCGTCGAGAGCGAACCCCACCGTCTCCGGCACGGCGTCGGTGCTGCGGACCTCCCAGACCGCTGCCGCGACGTCGTCGGCGGCCAGGACGGTGCCGTCGTCGGGTCCGACGAACTCGAGATCCGGTTCGCCGGCGTCGCACGCCGCCACGAGCACCACGGCGGCGCCGGTGAGGGCCGCGGCCGCGAGACGTCGGACGGCGTTGCTCGTAAACCGGCGCATCGGGCCCCCGTGGTGGTGTCTGGCGATCGGTCGGGCGCAGACGGTACCCACGACCCGCGGCGCTTCGTGGTCGACCGGTCGGGCAGACGCGGATGAACGGTCCGACGGCGAGGTTGCGCCCCGACCCTTCGGCGGGCCACCCTCTTCCTCCCACCCGCCGAGCGGAGAGACCACCGTGCGTGACGATGCCGATCGCCTGCTGCCTCCCACGCCGGTCACCAGCCTGGACGGCCATCTCGCCGCGGGTGGTGGGCGCGGCCTGGCGCACGCGCTCGAGATCGCACCGGAGGAGGTCATCGCGGAGGTCGACCACGCGGGCCTGCGTGGCCGCGGCGGCGCCGGGTTCCCGACCGCACGCAAGTGGCGCGGTGTCCTCGACAACGCCGCAGGGGCCGGCGGCCGCCTGAGCCTGGTGGCCAACGCGGCCGAGGGCGAACCGGGCACCTACAAGGACCGGGTGCTGATCGAACAGCAGCCGTACGCCTTCCTCGAGGGCATCTGCATCGGCCTGTACGCCACGGGCGCCGAGGCCGCGTTCATCGGGATCAAGGAGAAGTTCACCCTCCCGGTGCAGCGGCTGCAGGCAGCGCTCGCCGAGGTCCGCGAGGCCGGGTGGCGCGGCGCCGACCGCATCGACATCGTGCTCGGCCCCGACGCCTACCTGTTCGGGGAGGAGACCGGGATGCTCGAGGTCATCGAGGGCAAGCTGCCGATGCCACGCATCATCCGGCCCTACGAGCAGGGCCTCAACGCGACCACCGCCGTGCCCAACCCCACGATCGTCAACAACGTCGAGACGCTGACGCACGTCGCCTCGATCCTGGCGAACGGCGCTGCCTGGTTCCGCCAGGCGGGCACCGAGTCCTCGCCCGGCACGATGGTGTTCACGGTCGTCGGCGACGTCGACAATCCCGGCGTCTACGAGTTGGCGCTCGGCACGCCGCTCCGCACGCTGCTGGTCGACATCGCCGGCGCCCGCGACATCAAGGCCGTCTACTCGGGCACGTCCAACATGGTGCTGACGCCCGAACGCCTCGACGTCGCGCTCGGCTTCGACGAGATGGCCGACATCGGGGCCGGCATGGGTTCGGGCGGGTTCATCGTCTACGACAACTCACGCAGCATCGTCGACGTGCTGGCGGTACTCATCCACTTCCTCGCCATCGAGTCCTGCGGGCAGTGCAACGCCTGCAAGCTCGGCAACACCGCCATGGACGAGATCCTGGCCAAGGTGCAACGCGGTGAAGCCACCCAGGCCGACCTCGAGACACTGCTGCGCCGCAGCCACACCGTCACCGACGCCAACCGCTGCTACCTGCCCGTCGGATCGCAACTGCTGGTGGCCAGCACGATGCAGGCGTTCGTCGACGAGTTCGTCGCCACCGTCGAACGCGGCGAGCCGACCCCAGCCGACCTGCCGACGCCGCTGATCGAGGCGATCGACGAGGACACCGGTGAGGTGACCTGGCACCCGCGCTACCACCTCAAGCAGTCCGACTGGTCCTATGCCGACGAGGACCCCCGCGACGAACGCCTCGAAGCCATCCGCACCGATTAGGGCCCGGTCCCCCTTCTCGCTCGCTGCGCTCGCTCGTTGCCCCCAGGGTTCCGGCCTACAGTTCCGAGGCGCTTGGGGGGTCGGCGCCGGGGCGGGTGCAGGTGAGGGCGGCCACGTGCACGGCCGTGGTCAGCGCGTCGCGCCAGGCCTGCTCGTCGAGTGCGCGGACGCGCTCGCGGGAGAGTGCGTCCGCCCGCGCCAGCGCGTGGAGGAGCCCGGCGGTGAACGCGTCACCGGCACCGACCGTGTCGACGACCTCGACCGTCTCGCCGGCCGCCACGACGGCCGTGCCGTCGGCGAGGTGGACCTCGGCACCGGCGGCACCGCGGGTGACGACCACCGCCGCCGGCCCCGCCGACGCCCACCGCCGGGCGATGTCGTCGGCTGCGCGACCCGGGTAGAGGATCTGCAGGTCCTCGTCGCTGACCTTGACCAGGTCGATGTCGCGGACCACCTGGTCCAGCCTGGTCCCGTAGCGGCGGAGGTCGCCGATCACGCTGGGGCGGATGTTCGGGTCGAGGCTCAGCAGCGTGTCCCCGCGGTCCTGCGCGAGCAGCCCGACCAACACCTCGCCAGCGGGGTCGGTGTCGAGCGTGACGGCGCCGAGCGACACGTGCGCGGCGTCGGCCGCCTGCCAGCCCTCGAGGTGGTCGGGGGTCAGTTCTGCGGCACTGGTGCCGGTCAGATAGAACCCGTAGCTGGCACGGCCGGCGTCGTCGAGGTGCACCACGGCGAGCGTGGTCGGCGCGTCGGTCCGCGCGACCAGGTGGACCGAGACGCCCTCGTCGCGCAGTCGATGCGACAACCGCTCGCCGAACGCGTCGAGGGAGATCGAGCCGAGGTACGCGGTCTCGGTGTCGAGCCGGCCGAGACCGACCGCCACGTTGTACGGCGAGCCGCCGAGCAGCGGCCGCAGAGCGCCCGAGGGGTCGCCGGGCACGGGCGCGAGGTCCACCAACGCCTCGCCGACCACGACTATCACGACGTCAACTCCACGAACACCGCCGTGTCGGGCGGCAGGCGCAGCGTGGTCCCGTCCACCTCGACGCCGTCGTCGCTGGCGTACACGAGCCGACCGGGCGCGGGCAGCCGGAACGAGGCCGGTCCGGTCGCGCCCGTGCCGTCAGCGACGTGCAGCGCGGTCACGACGTCCGCCGCCGACGTGTCCTCCGGGTGGCGTCGCAGTGCGATGACCGGGCCGGTGTCGGCCAGCCACTGCGATCCAGCACCCTTGCGCAACGCCGGCAGTTCCCGGCGCGCCCGCAGCAGGTCTCTGGTGCGTTCGAGCGGCGAGCCGGGCACCCCCTGCTGAGCCGCAGCCGCCTGTTCGGGTCGTCGGTTGGCGCCGAACGGCAACCATGGCGTGCCCGTGGTGAACCCGAATCCTTCGACGGCCTCCCACAGCATCGGCGTGCGCACGGGGTCGCGGCCGGCAGCGCCGGGGTTGCGGACCGCGATCGGGTCCTGCGCCGAGTCGTCGGCCAGGTCGCCGTCGTCGAGGCCGAGTTCGTCGCCCTGGTAGAGGAACGGCACGCCCGGCAGTCCGCACAGCAGCGTGAGGTAGGCCCGCGCACGACGGGCACCCACCTCGCCGCCGCCGAACCGGGTCGCCGCGCGTGGGTCGTCGTGGCTGCCGAGCGGCCAGGCGAAGTCGTCCCCGCCCGCTTCGACGAGTCCACCCAGCGTCGTACGGATCTCGTCGACGTCCCAGGTGGTGTGCAGGGTGGCGAAGGCGAACGCGAGGTGCAGGCCGTCGCCGTCCGCGACGTACCGACGCAGCCGCTCGGTCTGCAACAGGTACACCTCGCCGAGCAGCATCGCGTCGTGCTTGGCCGCGATCCGGTTCCACTCGCGGTAGATGTCGAGCACGCCCTCCTGGTCCTGGTCGTGGACGTGGTCGAACGCCTTGAACCGGTCCCCGGGTGCCGACGAGGCGGCGACCTCGACCAGCAGCGGGTTGTCGCGGAACTGCTCGTCCTTGACCAGGGCGTGCGCGACGTCGATGCGGATCCCGTCCACGCCGCGGGCGAACCACGTGTCGATGATGTCGGCGAACGCGGTACGCACCCGGTCGTTGGCCCAGTTGAGGTCGGGCTGCTCGGGCAGGAACAGGTGCATGTAGTACTGGCCCGACCTCTCGTCGAGGGTCCACGCCGGGCCGCCGAAGTTGCTGACCCAGTTGTTGGGCGGCCCGCCGTCGGGAGCCGGATCGCGCCACACGTAGAAGTCGCGGTGTTCGGCGTCGCGTCCGATCAGCGCGTCGAGGAACCAGGGGTGTTGGCTGGACGAGTGGTTGGGCACCAGGTCGAACACGACCCGCAGACCGAGCTCGTGGGCGCGCTCGATCAGCGCCGTCGCGTCGTCGACGCTGCCGTAGGTCGGCTCGACACCGAGGTAGTCCGAGACGTCGTAGCCGTGGTCGGCCTGCGGCGAGGGGTAGAACGGCGTGACCCAGACGAGGTCGACCCCGAGGCCGGCGAGGTAGGGGAGGCGGTCGCGGATGCCCCGCAGGTCACCGATGCCGTCCCCGTCGCTGTCGGCGAACGAACGCACGTAGACCTCGTAGCCGACTGCTCCGTGCCACCAGTTCACCGGGTCACCATTCATCGCATGCGGTCCGTGGAGGCGCACACGCTATCGGGGCGAACACGATGTTCGCCGTGCGCCGAAGCCGCCCGCCCGGGGTGTCGGCCCACTATCGTCGCCCCCGAGTTTCGGCGGCCCTTGGCCGACGGCGAAGCCAGTGAGCCACCTGCACCAGCCGCGGTGGCGATCAGTCCCGGGAGGTGCGGTATGGCGAACGTGGTGTTCGAGGATGTGCAGAAGGTGTATCCGGACGGGACGCAGGCGATCTTCGATCTGTCGCTGGAGATCGCGGATGGCGAGTTCGTGATCCTGGTGGGTCCGTCGGGTTGTGGGAAGTCCACGGCGTTGCGGATGGTCGCGGGTCTCGAGGAGATCTCGGGCGGCAAGCTCTACATCGGTGACCAGGTCGTCAACGATCTCTCACCCAAAGAGCGCGACATCGCGATGGTGTTCCAGTCGTATGCGCTGTACCCGCACATGAGCGTGGCCGACAACATGGGGTTCGCGCTCAAGCTGTCCAAGACCCCCAAGGACGAGATCGACCGGCGGGTCAAGGAGGCCTCGGACATCCTCGGGCTCAACGAGTACCTGCACCGTAAGCCCAAGGCGCTTTCGGGTGGTCAGCGTCAGCGGGTGGCGATGGGCCGCGCGATCGTGCGTTCGCCGCAGGCGTTTCTGATGGACGAGCCGCTGTCCAACCTCGACGCCAAGCTGCGGGTACAGATGCGCGCCGAGATCGCCGCGTTGCAGGCCCGGCTGGGTGTCACCACCGTCTACGTCACCCACGACCAGATCGAGGCGATGACGATGGGTGACCGTGTGGCGGTCCTCAAGCGCGGCCGGCTGCAGCAGGTCGACGCACCCCAGACGTTGTACAACAAGCCCAACAACCTGTTCGTGGCCGGGTTCATCGGCTCGCCGTCGATGAACATCTCCTCCGCCAAGCTGGTACGCGAGGACGGCAAGCTGTGGGTCGAACTCGACCGTGGCGCGACCCGGTTGCACGTCCCCGACGAGGCGCTCGAGCGCTACCCCAAGGCGGCGGACAAGGCCGGCGGTGAGGTCGCGTTGGGGATGCGGCCCGAGCACTTCGCACCGCTCGACGAGGTCGGACCCGATCAGGTCTGGCGTGGACGTGAGGTCACCCTGGTCGAGATGCTGGGTGCCGAGATGCTGGTCCACTTCAAGACCGACACCCCACCGATCGTCACCGATGACATGAAAGAAGCCATCGACGACGACGACGCGTTCGAAGACCTCAAGCGTCAGGCCGAGGAGGGCGGGCAGACCTTCACCGCCCGATTCGCCCCCGGCACCCCACCAAAGATCGGCGACCAGATCGAGGTCGGCTTCCGCACCGAGGAACTGCACTTCTTCGACGTCGAAACCGGCCACGCCCTGCGCTAGGACGCACCGCCGAAGACACCGAGCAGTGCAGAGCATAACTTGGACACGTCCGCGGCCCCCGACACGCTTGAGGCAGCTCTTCGGCTCACTCCCAGCGATCGAGAAACAAGTCGTCACGCCGTGCCGCCGTCCGAATCCGTCCAACCAACAACGCTCTCAGCGACCGCAATCTCGCTCAGTTCGCCGTATTTAGCCCCATTGGCGCCATCATTCGGACCTGACAGTTGTGTGGCCAAGCCGTTCAGAGGACGCCCCCGCCGAGCGCGGCGTCGATGCTTGCCGCTGCCGGCGCGGAGGACTCTTCGAGCATGTGCGCGTAGACGGCCCGGACGGTCTCGGGTGTGTCGCCGATCCAGAAGGCGATCTTGTCGGCGGAGTGTCCTTCGTCGATCATCCAAGACACGTAGGTGTGGCGTAGCGCATGTGATGACACGCGCGGGACCTCGGCGGACGCGCAAGCTTTGATCAGTGCCTTGTCGTAGGCGGAAGTGTTGACGGGCCGGCCGGTCGACGTCTGGATCAGCCAGTGCTTGAGGAACGGTTCGGCGTCGTGCTCACGGTCATCGAGTGGCGGGATACGCGGGACGTCGCCGGCGGCGGCGATCAGTCGCCCCATGGTGGGAATCGTGATGGTTGGCAGTTCGAGTGTGCGCATGCGGTGGTTCTTGGTTGCCCGGATCGTGCCGCGGTAGTGGCGCCGTCTGATGGTCACACGGCGACGGTGCAGGTCGATGTCGTGTGGAGTCAGCCCGCCGATCTCGCCGACCCGCGCGCCGAGCGCGAGCTGGAGCAGTGCCGCGTCGCGGTGCCACCCTTTGAGGTGCAGGAGCAGCTGGCGGGCCTCGAGCCGTTCGAGGACGACATGCGGCTCGCGCTGCCGCCTTGGCCGGTGACGCTTGGACTTGACGGGGCTCTTGACCATAACGTCGTCGGCGACGGCGGCGTTGAACAGTGCCGAGCAGGTCCGGTAGGCGGCGTCCGCGGTTGCCACCGACACCTGTGCGGAGACGGCGTTGATCAGACGCGAGATCTCGGTCGGGGTGACGTCGGCGACTGAGCGGACACCGAGTACCGGGAGGATGTAGCGGCTCAGGTTGCCCTCATGGAAGGCCCGCGTCGACGTCGGCGCCGTCTCGTAGGTCGTCATCCACCGCGCCGCGTAGTCGCGCACACTGATCCTGCGCGGCAGGCTGCCCGAGACCGCCTTGGCCCGGATGAGTGCCTCCCAATCCTTGGCATCGTCGCGGGTGGGCAGCGTGGCGGTGTAGCGCACGCCGTTGATCATCAGCCGGGCGCGATACGCGCCCGATGGCAGCTGGTGGTAGCTCATCGGTCACCTCGTCGGATCGTTGACGGACCCCGGATGACTGTCCCCGCACGCGACCGATTGGTCACAAATTTGTCACGACACGCTGTGGATAACGTCGCTGGCGATTCTCCCGAAACGGCGAGAACGGCCCGCTACAGGTGCGTAGCGGGCCGTTCTCGTGTTGCGCGCTGGGAGGGATTTGAACCCCCGGCCGCCTGATCCGTAGTCAGGTGCTCTATCCGGACTGAGCTACCAGCGCAAGATGGTGCGGTACTGCAGCGGAGGCTGAGGGATTTGAACCCTCGAGGGCCTGAAAGACCCAACGGGATTAGCAATCCCGCGCCATAGACCAGACTAGGCGAAGCCTCCAGGCGCCCGCGAACCCGGTGTCTGGGCGCGCGGCTCGCGCAGGGTAGCAACGGTTTGCCGGGACCGCGATCCGGGCCCGGGGGACCCGTCACGCACGCGGGCGCCCCATAGGCTGCCGTTCCCCTGCATGGATCGGGCGACCGTGCATCCGCTCTCCCGCCGACTGATCGCCGGCAGCCCGCGGCGGCTTCGGCCCGCGGTCGAGCTCGCGGTCGCCACGACCGACCGGGCCGGCCGCGAACGGCTGCCCGGCCTCGCGGCGGAGATCGCGTTCTGGACGCTGCTGTCGCTGCCGTCGCTGTTGTTGACGGTCCTCGCCGTGGGAACGCTCATCGGCGGCCGGCTCGGTGACGACTGGCGGGTGACGCTCATCGACCGGATCGTCGAGGTCGCCAGCGTCGCGCTCACCAGCCAGACCCTGCGCAACGTCCGGGAGGTGCTCGAGCGACTGGTCGAGGAGGGCGGCGTCGGGATCGCATCGTTCGCGTTCCTGACCACGTTGTGGGTGGCATCGCGCGCGGTCAAGGTCGTGCTGACCACGCTCGAGCTGGTCTACGACCGCAGCGAGCTCCGCCCGGCCTGGCACACCCGGCTGATCGGGCTCGGGCTGACCTTCGCTGCGCTGGCAGGAGGTGTGGTGCTGTTGCCCCTGGTGCTGGCCGGACCGGGCTTCGGCGAGCGGCTCGCCGTGTGGGTCGGCACCGACCGACTCGGCCTGGCCACGGCATGGCGTGTCGCCTACTGGCCGGCGACCGTCGTGGTCGCGACCTTCGCGATCTCGGTGCTCTACCACGTGGGCGTCCCGGGGCGGACGCCCTGGCGTCGCGACCTGCCGGGTGCCGTGCTCGCGAGCGGGTTCTGGCTGCTCGGCAGTGCCGGCCTGCGGCTGTACGGCACCTGGGTGGTCGACAACGGATCGGCCTACGGGCCGCTGGCCGGCCCGATCGTGGCGCTTCTCTGGCTGTGGCTGACCGGGTTCGCCGTCCTGGCCGGCGCGGCCCTCAACGCGCAGATCGAGCGCAAGTGGCCGACTCCGGAGGGGGAACTCACCCGCCGGACGACGCCTCCGGCGGAAAGATGATCGTGATGACGGTCTGCGGCGCGTGCTCGAGCAGGTACTCCGCGCCGTGCCCGAGGAATGGACGCCCCTCGATGTCGCGGGCTCGGGTGCTGAGCACGATCAGGTCGGCATCGAGGTCGCGGCCTGCGGCGAGCAGCGCCTCGGGCGTCACGGCGCCGGTGCGCACCGAACCGGCGGCGTCGGCCCCGAAGCGGCGCGCCCGTTCGACGGCCTGGTCGAGCAGGCTCCTGGCCGCCACCTCCGAGCCCTCGCCACGGCCGCCGATCGCGGCCGGCTGACGCTGGCCGGAGTCCGCACCGCGGTCGCTGCGGGCCACGACGTGGACGAGGTCGAGGTGCGCACCGAGACGGCCGGCGAGGACGGCCCCGATCTCCTCGGCCGCACGCCCGGCACGCACACCGGTCGCCGGGACCAGGATGCGGCGGGAACCGGCGATGCCCGTGAGCTTCCTCGCACCGTGTCGCACCAGCAGCAGCGGGACCCTGGTGCTGCCGATCAGGTCGCGCAGGACCGACGACAGCTCGTGCGTGTCGCGGAACTCCTCGGTCATGCCCAGTCCGAGCAGCCCGTAGCCGAGCTCGGCCTCCTCGAGGATCGCGGCCGCCGGGTCGTCCGAGTTCACACGCCGCCGCTCGAGCTGCCGATCGGTGAGCTGTTCGGCCATCTCGTCCTGGGCTTGCTGGCAGCGGCACTCCTCGTCGGACAGGTGCGGGCTGTGCACCGTCAGGACCGTGACCGTCGCCTCCTCCTGCAGGATCAGGTCCATCGCCTCGGCGACCAGTCGGGAGTTCATCCCACCACGCGTGGGCAACAGCGCCCGGGTGGTCGAGGCGAGCACGCTGCCGGCGAGGATCTCTTCACGTTCGAGGCGCTGGGCCTCCTCGCCCTCGGGCTTGACACCGCGCAGGGCACGTCGCAGCAGCGGCGGCGCCATGATCGAGGTGGCCATCGCCATGAGCACGATGATGGTGTAGGCGTCCTGGCTGAACACGCCGAGGCCGAAGGCGATGGTGGCCAGCACGATCTCCATGGCGCCACGGGCGTTGAGGCCGACGCCGATGGCGACGCCGTCACGGTGGGTCATGCCCCCGAAACGGGCGCCGAGATAGCTGCCGGCCAGCTTGGTGAAGGTCGCGACGATGATGATCAGGATCGCCCAGAACAGCCCCGACCCGGACGCGAGCGCGCCGAGATCGACGTAGATGCCGGCCGAGGCGAAGAAGATCGGCGCGAACACGGCGGCCGCGAGCAGTTCGATGGTGCGCCGCACCTCGGGGTGCTGGTAGGGCGAACGCCCGATGACGATGCCGGCGACGAACGCACCCAGGACGGCCTCGACGCCGATGTACTGCGTGACCACGGCGGCGATCAGCACGACCACGATCGTGGTCGTCAGCGGCCCGGTCAGGCCGTCGCTGACCTGTCGCGACATCCGCAGGGCCATGTTCGTCAGCCGCTGCCCGACGGTGAGTGCGAACGCGAAGAACAACGCGATCGCACCGATGGTGAGCGCGGTCGCGCCGAACTCGACCCCGCCCGAGGTCACGATGCCGGCGAGGACACCGAGCAGGATCCAGCCGATCAGGTCGTTGACCATCGCGGCCGCGACCGTCACCTGGCCGATGTTGCGCCGCATCAGGTCCATCTCACCCAGGATGCGGGCGACCACGGGCAGGGCGGAGATCGACATCGCCACCGCGATGAACGCCGCGAACGTGAACCGGCTGCCTGCCTCGCCGATGAACACGGCGCCCGGCATGGCCCACCCGACCACGAAACCGAGGATCAACGGGACGATCAGGCTGCCGATCGACACCGTGGCCGCCTGCCGTCCGAGCCGACGCAAGAGGTCGAGGTCGGTCTCGAAGCCGGTCTCGACCAGCAGCAGGGCCACGCCGATCCACGCCACGGTCAGGATGGGGGCACTCTCGGCCAGCCCGCCGGGGAACAGCCATGCGGCCTGCTCGGGCAACACCTTCATGAAGACCGACGGCCCGATCAACAGACCGGCAGCCAGTTCACCGACCACCGCTGGTTGCCCCATGCGCCGGAACAGGTGCCCGAGACCTCGTGCGACGACCAGCAGGAGCGCGAACTGGGCCCAGAACAGCAGCAGATCGTGTTCGCCAAGTGGCGTGAGCAAGCGGGGATCCCTGATCGGCCGACGTGGGGAGCCTAGAGGGGTTCGGCGACGGGCTCGGACCGGACGGCTCGACGGCGCCGGCCGTTCGCGGACTCACCCCGCGCCCAGGCCTCCCGAGGAGGGGGCGGGCCCATCGCCGTCGGCGCGCGGCAACCCAAAACCGAAGGTGGTCCCACGACCCGGCTCCGAGGCGACCTCGAGCCGTCCACCGTGCGCTGTGACGATCTGGTCCGCCAACGCGAGCCCGAGCCCGAGGCCCCCGCTCGGTCGGCGGGTCGGGTCGCCCCCGCGATAGAAACGTTCGAACACCAGCGGCAGGTCCTCGGGCGCGATCCCCGGCCCCTCGTCGGCGACCTCGATCCGGATGATGCCGTCGCTCGGTGCGGCCGAGACGCGCACGGAGGTTCCGGGCGGCGTGTGCTGGGCGGCGTTGCCGAGCAGGTTCTCGAACACGTGCTCGAGCAGGCGGGGGTCGGCGACGACCCGCAGCCCTGCGGCGACGTCGAGTTGCATCGGGTGGGTGGCCCGCACCGTCACGAGCCGGTGGAGCAACTGCTGCAGGTACGGCGCCAGCTCCACCGGCTCGGCATGGACCTCGATCCGTCCTTCCTGCAGCGAGGACGTCTCGAGCAACGTGGCGACCATCGACACCAGCCGCTCGACGTTGGCGTGGA
>JAGXST010000114.1 GCA_018335555.1 Actinomycetota bacterium
GCGGGCGGGTTCACTCGACGGTCACGGTCTTGGCGAGGTTGCGGGGCTGGTCGACGTCCTCGCCGCGCAACGTGGCGATGTGGTACGCGAACAACTGCAGCGGCACCACCGACAGGATCGGCCCGGCCAACTCGTGTGGCGCCTCGGGCAGCGTCAGCACATGGTCGGCATTCGCCTTGAGGTCGGCGGTCGACCCCTCGGTCCCGATCGCCAGCACGGCGGCACCGCGGGCACGGACCTCCTGGATGTTGGACACCATCTTGCCGAACACGTGCCCGGCAGGGGCCAGCGCGACGACCAGCGAACCCTCCTCGATCAACGCGATCGGGCCGTGCTTCATCTCGCCCGCCGCGAACGCCTCGGCGTGGAGGTAGCTGATCTCCTTGAGCTTGAGCGCACCCTCGTAGGCGATCGGCAGGCCGACGTGGCGGCCGATGAACATCGTGTAGGGCGTGTCCTGGTAGCGCTGCGCCAACTCGCGGATCTGCGGGTCGAGTTCGAGCACCTGCTCGAGCGCGGCCGGCACCTGCCCGAGCCGGCGCAGGATGTCCTCGATCTCCGAGCCGTACATCCGGCCGCGCTGCTGGGCGAGGTAGAGCGCGAGCAGCAGGCCGCCCACGATCTGGGTCGTGAACGCCTTGGTCGAGGCGACCGCGACCTCGAGGCCGGCGTGGGTGTAGAGCACCCCGTCGGCCTCGCGGGCCAGCGTCGAGCCGACGATGTTGCACAGTGCGATGACCGGTGCCCGCTGGTCCTTGGCGTGCAACGCCGCCGCGATCGTGTCGGTGGTCTCGCCCGACTGCGAGATCGCGATCACCAGCGTGTGCGGGTCCAGGATCGGGTCGCGGTAGCGGAACTCGCTGGCCTCCTCGACCTCGCACGGGATGCCCGACCAGTGCTCGATGGCGTACTTGGTGACCATGCCCGCGTAGCGCGAGGTCCCGCAGGCCAACACGAACACCTTGTCGACCCGACCGAACTCCCGCTCGTCGGTCTTGAGTTCGTCGAGGTGCAGATGGCCGTCCTCGAAGCGGCTGAGCAGGGTGTCGGCGACGGCCTTGGGCTGCTCGTGGATCTCCTTGAGCATGAAGGTGTCGTAGCCCTGCTTCTCGGCGGCCGACAGGTCCCAGTCGACCGTGTAGCGGTGCGGCTCGGCCGGGTTGCCGTCGAGGTCGACCACCTCGACACCGTCGGGGGTGATCTTCGCGATCTGGCCGTCGAGCAGCGCCGCGACGTCCTTGGTGTGCTCGATCAGTGCCGCGACGTCCGAGGCGCAGTAGCCGACCCCGTCGGCATGGGCGACGATCAGCGGCGCTTCGTGCTTGGCCACCACGATCGTGTCGGGGTCGTCCACGGCGAGGAAGCACAGCGAGTAGGCACCCTCGAGGCGGTTGACCACGGTGCGGACCGCCGCGAACAGGTCGGGCGCGTCCATGCGCTCGAGTTCGCGTTCGACCAGGTGGGCCGCGACCTCGCTGTCGGTGTCGGACGCGAACGTGGCACCGTCGAGTTCGGCCTTCAGGGCCTGGTAGTTCTCGAGGATGCCGTTGTGCACGACGGCGACGCGGCCGTTCGGGCCGAGGTGCGGGTGGGCGTTGGCGTCGTTGGGCGCGCCGTGGGTCGCCCACCGGGTGTGGCCGATGCCGATGCGGCCGGCCGCCGGTTCGTCCGCCAGCGCACCCTTGAGGTTGTCCAACTTCCCGGCGCGCTTGACCACCTGCAGGTCGTCACCGGTGCGCACGACCACGCCTGCCGAGTCGTAGCCGCGGTACTCGAGCCGGGTCAGGCCGGCGACGATGCCGTCGACGGCGTCGTCACGTCCGGTGATACCGATGATGCCGCACACTGCGGGCTCCTTTGCGCCGAGAGCGTTCGCGCCGAACACCTGCCTGCGAACAGGACGCGCGGGGCCGCTTCGAGGTTGCGCCGAGCCTAGCCGCCACCCCTGTCCGCCTAAGCTGGTCGCTCGACGGCAGGGGGTTGACCGATGAGGGTGTTGGTGGCGGGCTGGGTCGGCTCGACCAACCTCGGCGACGAACTGGTGTTCCGCGGCCTGCAGGGCCTGCTCGCTCCGCACCGCGTGCAGATCTCGGCGATCTCGGTCGCCCCGGCGGCCACCCGTGCGGCCCACGGGGTCGGCGCCATCGGCCACCTCGACGTCGCCACGCTGCTGCGCGCCGTCGACGAGGCGGATGCGGTCGTCTTCGGCGGCGGCGGACTGGTCCAGGACGACTCGAGCGCACTCAACCTGCCCTACCACCTCGGCCGCGTGGTGCTGGCCCGGGCCCGCAACACCCCCTATGCCGCGGTCGGACTCGGGGTCGGGGGGCTCGGCACGCGGTTCGGGCGCAGCCTGGTCCACGGGGCGCTGCAGGGCGCCGTCGGGATCGCCGTCCGCGACCGCGAGAGCCGCGACCTGCTCGAGGAGGTCGGGGTCGCCGGCGCGATCGTGTCGGCCGACCTCGCGTTCGCGCTGCCGCCCCCACTCGCCGCCGCACCCGAGACCGAGGGCGACCGCCTGGCCGTGTGCCTGCGGCCCTGGAGCGCGTCCCCGTCGAAGCTGCCCGCAGCGGTCCAGCGCGACGCGACGCCCGACGAACACCTCGACGCGCTGGCGACCGCACTCGATGTCGCCGCGACGTCCACCGGTCTGCCCATCGAGTTCGTCGCCCTCCAGCACGACCGTGACGACGCCGTGCACGCCCGGGTCGCCGAACGGATGGCCACCCCGACGACCCGCGTCACGCCGACGCTCGACGAGTTGCTGCCGACGATCGCCCGGGCCCGTGCCGTGATCGCGATGCGCTACCACGGCGGTGTCGCCGCGACCCTCGCCGGCCGGCCGTCGGTACTGATCGGCTACGCCGGCAAGGTCGACGCCCTGGCCCACGAACTGGGCGCCGGCGGCAAGGTCCTGGGCTGGGATCCGGCCGACCTCGCCCGGGTCCCCGACGCGCTGTCCGCCGTGCTCCCGCACGGGCGGGCCGTGACCCGCACGCGCGCCGACCTGCAGGCCCGGCAGGCAGGCAACCGCGACGTGATCGAGCGACTCCTGGCGACGGCCGGCCGGGCCGGCTGACCCGCCCGCCCACCCATCCGTGAAGCTGCAACCGTGTGCAGACCCGGCGGCACCTTCACGGGTCAGGGGCGACGGCTCAGTCCGAGCCGAACGTCTCGAGGATGGCGGCGAAGTTCTCGAACAGGCGCTGGGGTGCGACCTTGTACCAGGCACCACCCAGGATCAGGTGGTCGACATGTTTTTCGATGTCGCCGATCCGGTCGCGGACCTCGTCGGGGGTGCCCGCGATGGCGTAGCGCTCGACCGCCTCGTCCGGCACGGCCGCGACCAGCGCGTCGATGTCGCGCTCGGTGTCCTTCCATACCTGCCGCAACCGGCCGGTCAACTCCTCGTCGCCGTACGAGGCGAACACACCCTGATAGTTGGGCGTGGTGCCGTAGAACGCGATCTGCTGCTTGGCCTCGCGCACCGCGACGGCGCGGTCGTCGGCGATGCACAGGATCACGCCCTGGCAGACCGTGAACCCACTGCGGTCGCGCCCGGCTTCGGCCAGGGCCGACTCGACCCGCGGCAGCACGTCGTCGGTGAGGTAGCGCTCCGAGGTGAACGGGTGCCCGAGCAGACCGTCGGCATACGTCGCCGCCGCCTTCGTCATCAGCGGGCCGACCGCCGCGACGTACACGCGTGGCAGCTTGCGATCGTGTGCCCTGCCCTTGCCGCCGAGACCCGGGCGCAGGACCCGGTAGATCTCGCCCTCGAACGTGACGTCCTCGCCGCGTTCCATCCGCCACGCGGTCTGCATGGCCTGCACGTATTCGGCCATGCGCTTGGCAGGACGGTCGAAGTCTGCCGAGAACCGTTCCTCGATGATCCGCTTGACCTGGCTGCCGAGGCCGACCACGAACCGGTCGCCGGTCAACTCGTTGAGGTCCCACGCCTCCATGGCGGTGATCACCGGCGAGCGCGGGAACGCCAATGTGATGTTGGTCCCGATGTCGATGCGTTCGGTCGCCTGGGCCAGCACGGCGGCCTGGATCGTGGCGTTCTGGCTCGTCTCCGACACCCACGCCGCGTCGAAGCCCTTGGCCTCGACCTGCTTGGCCAGCTCGGGCAGGAACGCATAGGGGCCACCGAGTCCAACGCCGCGCGTCGCCATTTCGGGCTCCTCTCCTCTGGTCGGTAGGGACGCTAGCCCCTACCGCTGGTGGTACTGGCACCCGAATCTGTCCGGAACCCGAGGTCGTTGCGCACGAAAACTTCTCCCGGGGGCCGTCGCGCCGACGAGCGACGGAACGGAGCAGGGGGACGGCGTGGGGCAACGGGCTTGGCTGGTCGTGCTCGGGGGCGGGGTCGCCCTGGCCGGCCTCCACCTGGCGACGGCGACGTCCGGTCTCGCCGGGCTGGCCTTCGCACTGGCCGTCGTCGCCGGGACGATCGCCGTCGGGGCAGCGATCCGCGTGAACCGGCCGGCCCGCCCCGACGCGTGGGCAGCCCTGGCGGTCGCGCTGGGGACCAACGTCGTCGGCATCGGGCTGTACCTGGTGCACGGTGCGCCCTCGGTCGCGCGGCCGAGCACGTTCCACGTCGTCTTCGCCGTCTCGTACCTGGCGTACGGGACGTCGCTGTGGCGCTTGGCCCGCCGTGGCGACGGCTCGGACCCGACGACGCTGATCGACGCGTCGATCCTCGGACTCGGACTCGGCGTGCTGTTGTGGACGTTGCTGCTCGGTCCGTTCGCGGTCAACCCGTCGTTGACCGCGGCCGAGCGCGTGGTCGCCATGGCCTATCTCACCGGTGACCTCGCCCTGGTTCCCCTGCTCGCGGGCCTCGTCTTCGCCCGGAGGGCACGGGAGCCGGCCCACGTCGTGCTCCTCGCCGGCTTCCTGCTGCTGTTCGTCGCCGACGCCCGCTACGGCGCCGCCCAACTCGCCGGCACATACGCCGTCGGCAGCCCGTGGGATGCGTTGTACCCGTTGGCGTTCGGATGCATGGCCGCCGCGGCCTGGCATCCATCCGCGGCGGCCGAACCCAAAGCCGTCGAGGTACGACCGCAACTGTCACGACGGCGGCTGGTGGCGTTGGCCGGTGCGGCCGTGCTGGCGCCGGTCACGCTGCTGGTGCACCGCACGCCGTACGACCTGATCGGCCAGGTCACCGCCGCCGCCGCCATCCTGATGATCCTGCTGGTGATCGCCCGCATGGCCGGGCTGGTGCGCCGGATCGACGAGCAGAGTCGGCAACTGCAGCACCTGTCGCGCACGGATCCGCTGACGGGCGCCGCGAACCGACGGGTGCTCGACGAGCGGTTGCGCCTGGCCGTCGCCCGACTCCAACGCGATGGCGTGGCGTTCGCGTTCGGCATGCTCGACCTCGACCACTTCAAGGACTACAACGACACACGCGGTCACACCGCAGGCGACGCGCTGCTGGTCGAGGTGGTCCGCCGGTGGCACGCCGCACTGCGCGAGGTCGACCTGCTGGCCCGCTACGGCGGCGAGGAGTTCGCCATCCTGCTCCCCGGCTGCGGCCGCGACGAGGCCCTCGCCGTCACCGAACGGCTGCGGGCGGTCGTCCCCCACGATCAGACGTGTTCAGCCGGGCTGGTGATCGTGACTGCTGTCGGGGCGACCGACGACCTCATCGGCATGGCCGACCGGGCCCTGTATGCCGCGAAGCACCAGGGCCGCGACCGCACGGTCGTCGCCGAACCGCACTGACGTGACCGGCGAAACGGTCGTGCGGTCACGCGCGCGTCGCTTAGGAACGGCTGGCTCTGCCGACGGGAGAATCACCTCTCGACCACGCGGAAGCGACACCCCGTGCCACGCCGAAGCTGGCTCATGATCCTGCTGGTCGGTGCCGTCCTGGCACCGGCCCATGCCCTGGTGCCCGCGGCCCTGGTCGATCACGCCTATCTCGCCGTCGCGCTCGCCGCCGCCGCCCTGCTCGGTGTCGCGATCCTGCGACGCCCGCTGGCCCGCCGCGGGGCCTGGATCGCGCTGCTGGCCGGCACGCTGACCGCGGTCGCCGGCGACATGGTGTGGATCTGGTACTCGGCCAACGGGGTCGAGCCGTTCCCGTCACCGGCCGACGCGCTGTACCTCGCGACCTACCCGATGTATGCCGTCGGGGTCTGGATGCTCGGTCGGCGCGGCCGCAGGCGCGACCGCGCCGCGCTGGTCGACGCCTGCATCGTGGGCGTCGCCGGCCTGGTGCTGGGCTGGATCTACCTGCTCGACCCTCACCTCGGCGACAGCACGCTGACGCAGTACGAACGCGCGGTCAGCGTGGCCTACCCGCTCGGCGACCTGGTCATCATCCCGTTCATCGCCCGGCTGGTATTCGTCCACGGCGCCCGGGTCCGCTCGCACCTGCTCCTGCTGGGCTCGATGATCGCCATGCTGCTCGCCGACATCGTCTTCGGCATCGGGATCAACGACGGCTGGTACGTCGAGGGTGGTCCGCTCGACGGTCTGTGGCTGTTGAGCTACGTCCTGCTCGCCGCGGCCGCCTGGCATCCCTCCGCCGCCCACCAGCCGCCCGCGCTCGGCCAGGTCGGTGCCGCCTCGCGGCGTCGCCTGATCGCGCTCGCCTGCGCGTCACTGCTCGCACCCCTGGTGCTGCTGGTCAACGAGCCACCCCGCACCTCGGTCGGCTGGGTCGGCAGCATCGGTTCGGTGCTGCTGTTCCTGCTGGTCGTCGGCCGCATGATCATGCTGGTCGAGCAGGTCAACGACCAGAGCGTCCAACTCGAACACCTCTCGCGGACCGACCCACTGACCGGCGCCGCCAACCGGCGGGCGCTCGACGAGGCCATCGCGCAGGCCATCGCGCGGTGCGACCGCGGCGCGACCCCGTTCGCGTTCGCACTGCTCGACCTCGACCACTTCAAGGCCTACAACGACACCAACGGACACCTCGCCGGCGACGCCCTGCTCCGCGAGGCGGTGTCGAACTGGCAGTCGCAACTGCGCGAGGTCGACCTGCTCGCGCGCTACGGCGGCGAGGAGTTCGCGATCCTGCTGCCCGACGTCGACGCCGACGCGGCGTTGACGGCCGTCGAGCGGTTGCGCAGCGTCGTGCCGGGCGACCAGACCTGTTCGGCGGGCGTGACGCTGGCGGGCCCGGGCGCGACCCAGGACCGCATCGTGCGCGAGGCCGACGACGCGCTCTACGCCGCCAAGGCCGGGGGCCGCGATCGCACGACGCTGGCGGACGGCATCGGCCGGACCAACGGCCTGCCCGCCTAGATCGTCAGGTGGTCGCGGACCGCGTCGGCGATGCGGTCGACGGCGAGCTGGGCGTCGTCCTCGGACTCCGCCTCGGCCATGACGCGCACGACCTGTTCGGTGCCGGACGGGCGAAGCAGCACCCTGCCGCCGTCACCGAGGCGTTGCTCCTCGGCGCGCACGACCTCCCAGATCGCCTCGGTGTCGTCGAGACGGGACTTGTCCACGCCCTTGACGTTCTCCAGGATCTGCGGCAGCCGGACCATCACGGCCGCGAGTTCCTTCAGCGACGCGCCGGTGTTGCGCACCACCGACAGCATCCGCACCGCCGACAGGATCCCGTCGCCGGTCGTGGCGTGGTCGAGATCGATCAGGTGGCCCGACTGTTCGCCACCGAGGTTGAGGCCACGCTCGCGCATCGCCTCGAGGACGTAGCGGTCCCCGACCTTGGTCTCGACCACCTCGATGTGCAGTCCGGCCATGGCGCGCTTGAAGCCGAGGTTGGTCATCACCGTGGTCACGACCGCGTCCTGCGCGAGCCTGCCCTGGTGCTTCGCGTGGCGGGCGAGGATCGCCAGGATCACGTCCCCGTCGACCTCGCCGCCCTCGTGGGTCGCGGCGATCAGACGGTCGGCGTCGCCGTCGTGGCTGATCCCGGCGTCGGCACCGTGCTCGAGCACCGCCGCCGAGATGACGGCCGGGTAGGTCGAGCCACAGTTCTCGTTGATGTTCGAGCCGTCGGGCCGGCAGTGGATGGTGATGACGTCGGCCCCGAGCTGGCGGTAGACCTGAGGACCGACGTTGGAGGCGGCCCCGTTCGCACCGTCGACGACGATGCGAAGGCCCGACAGATCCACGTCGGCGATGGCGGCGAGGTGCTCGACGTAGCGGGCGACGGCGGCGTGATCGCGCAGCCGGCGGCCGATGGCGGTGCCGAACGGGCGCTCGCCGACCTCCCCCCGGTGCCCACCATGCCCGGTTCCCTCTTCCGCGACGAGCTGTTCGAGACGGTCCTCCTCGTCGTCGGTGAGCTTGTAGCCCTCGGGACCGAAGAACTTGATGCCGTTGTCGCCGACCGGGTTGTGCGACGCGCTGATCATCGCGCCGGCGGCGGCCGCCGAGTGCGAGGTCAAGTGCGCGACGGCCGGGGTCGGGAGCACGCCGACGGACACCGCGTCGCCGCCGGCCGAGGTGATCCCCGCGATCAGGGCCGACTCGAGCATCTCGCCCGACCAGCGCGGATCACGGCCGATCAGGATCGAGGGACGGCGCGAACCCTCCTCGCGGAGCACGGTGACCAGGGCCCGGCCGAGCGCCAACGCCAGTTCGGGCGTGAGGTCGGCGTTGGCCTTGCCGCGTACGCCGTCCGTACCGAAGATCTTTCCCACGCGTGTCGTCCTTGTCGCGCCGTGCCGTCCCTGATCGGATCAGCCTAGGACCAGGCGTCGGCGCCGTGTCCCGGCGACCGCTGCCCGTCCGTCCGAGACGCGAGACGCCGCCCCGAAAGGGGGCGGCGTCTCGTTGGTCGGGTCGCGTCAGCGCTTGGAGAACTGCGGTGCGCGACGGGCCTTCTTGAGGCCGTACTTCTTGCGCTCGACCTTGCGGGCGTCACGCGTGAGGAAGCCGGCGCTCTTGAGGGGCGCGCGCCACTCGGGGCTGTCCTCGATGAGAGCGCGGGCGATCGCCAGGCGCAGCGCACCGGCCTGGCCGGTGGTCCCGCCGCCGTGGATGCGGGCCTTGACGTCCCACTGCCCGGCCTGCTCGAGCAGCGCGAAGGGCTCGAGCACCGCAGCGCGCAGCTTCTCGGTGGTGAAGTAGTCCTCGAGCGGCCGGCCGTTGAGCTCGAACTGGCCCGAGCCGCGGGTGACGCGCGCGCGGGCGACCGCCGACTTGCGACGTCCGGTGAAGATCTTGGTGTCCGCCATCAGTCGATCCTCAGACGTGGTCGGGCAGCGGCTTGGGCTGCTGTGCGGTGTGCGGGTGGTCGGCACCGGCGTAGACCTTGA
This sequence comes from Actinomycetota bacterium, assembly GCA_018335555.1. Taxonomy (GTDB): domain Bacteria; phylum Actinomycetota; class Nitriliruptoria; order Nitriliruptorales; family Nitriliruptoraceae; genus Egicoccus. The sequence continues at coordinate 9,255 of JAGXST010000114.1, forward strand.
GCTTCTTGCCCATGGCGTTGCCGAGCTTGTTCTTGGGGAGCATGCCCTTGACGGCCTTCTCGACGATGTCGGTCGGCTTCTTCTCGAGCATGGTGGCGAAGGGCACCGAACGCAGACCGCCGGGGAACCCGGAGTGGGCGTGGTAGAGCTTCTGCTCGGCCTTGGCGCCCGACAGCACGATCTTGTCGGCGTTGACCACGATCACGTGGTCGCCCATGTCCATGTGGGGCGC
>JAGXST010000115.1 GCA_018335555.1 Actinomycetota bacterium
GGTGTCAGGAAGATCGTGATGATCGGCACCGTCGAGAGCGTGACATGCACCCACAGCAGTCCGGTCACGGTGTAGATGTCGACGCGCAGGTCGCCCGGAAGGAGGGCCAGCCACTGGTTGATCAGGCCCGTGTGGGGGTCGGCGAGCACGATCCAGCCGAGGGCGATCGGCAGGGTCGGCAGGAAGAACGCGAACCAGAGCGAGTACTCGATCACCCGCCGGAACCGGAACTTGGAGCGGACGAGGAACCAGGCGAACGCCAGCCCGATCAGGACGGCGAGGGGAACGCGCAGCGACAGCACCAGGGTGTACCACAGTGCGCTGCGGGTCCGTGAGGAGCTGGCCGCGTCGCGCCAGCCATCGACGCCGAAGACGAACGGCTCGCCAAAGCCGGCCACGTTGAACGACTGGACCAGCATCTGGGCGATCGGGGCCAGCGTCAGCGCCCCCAGGCCGAGGACCAGGAGCATGCCGACGAGCAGACGACGACGGCTGGCGATCGTCGTCCTCGCCGGCGGCTCGGCCGGCGAGAACTCGCTGGACTCGAGCAGGGGCGCCTCGGGGATGGTCTGCGACATCGGTCAGGCCCCCACGTCGGGCATGGCGAGCTGATGGTGCATGCGGATCTCGCGGTCCTCGGCGGCCGATCGCACGATGGCGAGGCAGACCTCGAGTGTGGCCAGTCCCCAGCGCCCGTCGTGTCGGACCGGGCGGTCCTCGGTGATGGCGTGGTAGAGCTCGGACAGCTCGGCCGCGCGGCCCTTGAGCTGGTGCTCGATGGTCCGCTCTTCGGGACCGTTGGGGCCGTAGACGACCAGTCCGGTCCGGCTCTGACGGATCACCCCACGGGTACCGCTGACGAGTGTGTAGCCGAAGAACGGCTGATAGGGGGTCTCGGCCCGGCTGTAGCCGAACCGGGCCAGCGCGTCGTCCGAGACGCCCTCGGCGCCGTAGCGGCCCAGTTCCTTGTGCGCTTCCAGCCGCTGCTCGAAGTCGTCCGTCGAGTCGGCTGCGGCGGCTGTCTCGGCGAACGAGGCCCGCATCCGTCGTGAGGTCTCGGGATCGCGGCGCTGCCCCCCTTCCCCGACCCAGCCGTACAGCTCCGCACTGTCGAAGTAGCCGCGCGCGTCGAACACCAACGATGCCGATGCCCCGCCCTGGAAGGTCAGGTGGCAGGTGTAGCCGCCCTCGCAGCCGCGCAGTTCGTCCCAGAACGTCGACGCACGGACGGTCTCGACCAGCCCGCCGCCGAGCTGCCGGACGATGTCGATCTGATGGGGGCCCTGGTTGTAGACCGGCCCGTGGGTCGCGATCAGTTCCCGGGTCGGCCAGGGCCGGACGTTGAAGTCGTTGTAGTTGAAGCTCAGGATCGACAGCAGCTCGCCGATCTCGCCGGCCCGGACCAGCTGCTCCATCGCCAGGATCGGCGCGTCGAAGCTGTGGGTGTGCCCGGCCAACAACTTGATCCCGGCCGCTTCGGCGACCGCGATCATCTCGTGTGCCTCGTCGAGATCGGTCGCCATCGGCTTCTCGACGATCACGTGCTTGCCGTGCTCGGCCGCGACCCGCACCTGCTCGAGCCGGATCTCTGGCAGCGTGGCGATGTAGAGCACGTCCACGTCGGGGTCCTGGCACAGCTCCTCGACGCTGGTGTAGCCACGGCCCCCGAATTCGTTCTCGAACGTCTTGAGCGCACCCGCCCGCTCGGGACGTTCTGCAGCCGCCACGATCCGGTAGGGCAACCCGGCCAGCTCCTCCTTGCGCCGCAGGATCAAGCTGACCGCCTGGCCCAGCCCGACGAACCCGAGCCCCAACTCCCGCATCCTCGACCTCCCGATCCCACGATCTGCCCGAGACACCGTCACCTTCGGCGCGATCGGCCGCGCGCTACCGCGCCATCAGCTCGTGCCAGTAGCGGTAGAACTCCCGCTGGTTCTCCTCGCTCAACGACCGCGTCACCCGGCCGGCCCAGCCGGCATGCTCGATGGCGCCCGCTTCGTCGTCGATCCCCATCTGATAGTTCATGTCCCAGCGACGGGCCTGTGCGGTCTTGAGATTGGACTGGATCCGCTCGAAGTTCTCATGGTCGTCGGGTGCGAACACCCCCGCCACGGACTGCTGCTCCATCAGCACCTCCCGCTGGCGCCGACGGACCTCGGCCGGCGCGCCGCGGTTGACCGCACACCACTGCCACACCTCGGTCTCGTAGGGGCCACGCGGCAGCCACAGCAGCAGGCCCACACCATCCAGAGCCGTGCCGAGACCGACGATGGAGAAGTTCGGGAAGATGTTGCCGATGTGGAACCCGTAGGGCACCGGGTCCGCCCCCACCCCGACCAACTGGGCGCTGCGACGCTCATGGCGTTCACGTACCCAGGCTTCCGCGTCGGGTCCCAGGGTCCGCGCCTGGGCCAGATCATGCTCGAGGTAGGCATCGCCGACACGGATCTCCAACAGGCCGTGGGGCGCGCCCGCCCCGTGGTTGCAGGCCGCAGCGAAGCTCTGCCCCTTCGCACGCACGTCGCGGCCGGGCAACGCCCCGAGACGCGGATCGATCTCCGCAGCGCGTACATGGAGCACCGAGGCGTGCGTGACCATCACGTGGGTCTGATCGCCGGCGAAGTTCTCCGCGAGCAACTTCCAGTTCGACGGCATCCGGTAGCGCTGCACCCCGGCGACCACCTCGAGGCCACCCAACGCCTCGTCGACCATGAGATGCTCCAAATACCAGGCCGCGTCGCCGAGGTAGTCGCGCAACTCGGGCGCGTCCGCGTCCCACGAGGCGAAGATGAGCCCGTGGAACACGCTCACCCGCGGCGCGGGGACCAGACCCCACAGCTCCTTGTGGAAACTGTCGCCGTAGGTGTCCGCGAGAAACGGCACCGCCTTCAACGTGCCGTCGGTCGTGTAGCCCCACCCGTGATAGCTGCACGTGAACGACTTGGTGTTGCCCCGGTCGAACAGACACACCCGGTTGCCACGGTGCCGGCACTTGTTGAGCAACACATGGATCTCGCCGTCGAGATGCCGGGTCACGATCACCGGATCCTCACCCATGTACGACGAGTGGTAGTCGCCCGGCTCCGGCAACATCGAGGTGTGCCCCACGAACTGCCAGGCCGTCCCGAACACCCGCTCCATCTCTTCGGTGTACGTCTGCTCCGAGAACACCCCCTGATCAAGCGTCCCACCACGGAGAGGATCGTTGTCGACGTGGCCCTGCATGCTGGCGCCTCCTGGTGCGGGTCGGTTGGTGTGACACGTCGCGGACCGACCCGCCGATGCTGTCGGCGGGCCGGTCGAGGTGGGTCAGCGACCGAGGATCTCGACGAGGATCGCGTGCCCGGGGAGCATCGCCGACTTGACGTACTCCTCGGTGTTCTGGTCGAGATACTCCACGTCGTCCTGGAGCAGGATCTCCCGCGGGATGTTGGCCGTCACCTCCACGTCGGTGCGCAACGAGGGCTGGTCGAGACCGAGCTGCATCACCATGGCGCCCTTGGGGCTGGCGAGCCAGTTGGCGAACACCGCCGCGGCATTGGGATTCGGTGAGGCATCGAACAGGCGGAGGATGCCGAACCCGCTGGTGAGCACACCCGGAGCATCCGTCGGGAAGAT
>JAGXST010000116.1 GCA_018335555.1 Actinomycetota bacterium
TCCGAGGTCGAGCAGCTGCGCGAGAGCAAGGCGCTCGCCGCTGCCGTTGCGCGCGACGACCTCGGACGTCTCGAATCCGAACACGACGAGCTCGAGGAGGAGTCCAACGAGCTCGCCGAACTGATCCGCGAGCGTCAGGCGGAGGCCCGCCGCCAGGCCAAGGCGGCCGCATCCTCGCCGACGGGCAGCGCGCGGATCTCGGCGCCGTCGTCGTCAGGGTTCGCGTGGCCGATGTGCGCGCCCGTCACGTCCGAATACGGTCCGCGCTGGGGCCGTCAACACAGCGGCATCGACCAGGGAGCGTCGACCGGCGCAGCGATCGGCGCGAGCAAGGCGGGCACGGTCATCTTCGCGGGACGTCAGGGCGGGTACGGCAACCTGACCCTGATCGACCACCACGACGGGGTCGTCACCGCCTACGCCCATCAGAACTCCATCGCGGTCAGCGCCGGCCAATCGGTCGCGCAGGGCCAGCGCATCGGCACCGTCGGCAGCACCGGCAACTCGACCGGACCGCACCTGCACTTCGAGACGCGGGTCAACGGCTCGCCGGTCAACCCCCGCCAGTACCTGCCCGGCAGCCCCTGCTGAGCGTGCACGCCGGGCCGCGCAGCCGGTGACCCGACCACGGCGACGGCGTACGCTGCCAGCCATGGGGAGTCAGCACGAGCGGTACGAGAAGCTGGCCGTCGGCCACGTGCTCGGCGGTCTCGATGCCGCCGAGTCCAGCGACTTCCGCGGGCACCTGCTCGGCTGCCGTGACTGCCGGCTCCGGGTCGCCGAACTCCGCGATCTCGCCGCCGACCTCGACGCCGCTGAGCGCGACGAACGATCACGGGCCCTGGTACGCACCGAGGTCGAACGGCGCGACGCGTCCGACGAGGCCCCTGCGCCGGGACCACGGGTGGGCATCCGCCACGTGACACTCGCGGTGGTCGCCGTCATGGTGTTGGCAGGCTCGATGGGCTTCTGGAACCTCCACCTGCGCACGGCCGTGGCCGGCTACGCCCAGGCCGCGACCTACCGGGGCGACACCCTCCGGATGCTGGCCGGGGGTCGGGCCGTCGCGGTCGAGGCCGCCTCCGACGTCGAGGCGCGGGTCGTCGTCCACGGCGAGGACGTGGCCTTCACCGTCGCCGGGTTGCCCGCTCTTGCCGTGGGCGAACGGCTCGAGGTGTGGCTGTCGACGGCCGAGGCCCCCGTGCGGGCGCTCGACCCCGTACCGGCGCGACACGTGGCCGGAGGTGACGTCGCGGGCCACCTCGAACGTGCAGGGGCGCAAGAACTGCTGATCACGCGCGAGCGGGGGCCGCTCCGCGACACGCCCGGCGCCCAGGTCCTCGTACGTGCCGACCTCGACAGGCCGGCCTGATGGACAGGTGCACGCGGGCAGGACGCCTCAGTGGCGGTCCTCGGGGTCCTCGTCGAAGTAGTCGAGGCGGTCGATGGGGACCACCACCGCGGACAGCACGTTCATCAGGTGGGCGACGATCCGCTTGAGGTAGCGATAGGCGAGGGCGCGGGCAACGGCCTCGGGACCCTGGTCGTCGCCACGGACCAGGTTCGACACGCGGTCGTCGAAGTCGTCGAGCAGTTGATCGCCGTGCATGAGTACTTCGCGGGCGCGCTCGGGGTCGCGGGCCGCGAAGACGTCGCCGGCGTCGGAGATAAGCCGCGAGATGTCGAACTGCAGCGCGGTCAGCGCCTCGGCGTCCGGCGCCGTCTCGAGGCGTGCACCGTCGTAGGCCAGGTCGAACAGGTTCTTGGCATAGTCGCCGATGCGCTCGACGTCCTTCACGATCGACATGTAGATCAGGATCGCCGGCGTGTCGATCCCGCCGTGGACGCTGGCGTGCACGACCAGTTCGCGCCGGATCTCGCGCTCGGCCTCGTTCACGCGGTGGTCGGTCGCGCGCAACTCGGCGCCCACGCTGTGGGGTGCGGCGCCACCCAGCAGGGTCGACATGGCCAGGTCGAACGCATGCCGGTCGTCGCCGAACATCCGCTGCAACGTGGCCTCGATCCGGTCGAGGCGGTCGCTGCCGTCGTCGCGTAGGAAGCCGAACGGCATGGTGAGCCCTTTCGTGACTACGGGATGAGGAAGACGCCCAGGAGGGGTACGACGAGGAACAGTCCGGCGATGTAGGCCAACACGACCGAGCGGCGCTTCACCGCCACCTCGGCCAACTTCTCGGCGAGACGCACCGGCAGCAACCGGACCTGCCGAATCGGATACAGCACGACCAGTGCGGTCACGTTGAACAGGGTATGCACCAGGGCGATCGTCAGCCCCTCGGGTCGGAGGACTGCGAGCGATGCGATCAGCGCCGTGATCGTGGTGCCGATGTTGGCCCCGACCGTGATCGGGAAGGCGTTGGGCACGGTCAGGATGCCGGCGGCGACCAGCGGCACCAGGATCGAGGTGGTGATCGAGGAGGACTGCACGGCGACCGTGACGGCGATGCCGACCACGATGCCGGCGGCGCCGCCGCCGCGGCCGACGAACCGGTTCATCGCCCGTTCGATCCGCCCTGCGACCAGCTCGCGCATGTTCTTGGTGATCAGGCCGAGGCCGAGGAAGATCAGCGCGAGGCCGATCGTGAGCAGGATGACACCGGCGAACCTGCCACCGAACGGGTCGCCGTCGAGCAGGCCTTCGACGAATCCGATCGGCAGTTTGACGGCCGTGCGGATCGGGCTGCTCCCGAGTTCGGAGACCTCGCCACCGCGGAGTCGCTCGGTGAGCGCGATCGCGGTTCGCGACAGGAACCGCGTCGTGAGTTCGAGCGGTAGCAGGACCGCCACGGCGATCAGGTTGAAGAAGTCGTGCATCGTGGCGCTGGCGAACCCGCGCCGGAACTCGTCGGAGCGGCGGATGTTGCCGAGCGCGGCCAACGTGTTGGTCACGGTGGTGCCGATGTTGGCGCCCATGATCATCGGCACGGCCAGCGGTACACCCAGCGTCCCGGCGCCGACGAGGCCGACGATCGCCGAGGTCGACACCGAGGAGGACTGCACCAGCACCGTGAACAGGATCCCGGCGAACAGGCCGGAGATCGGGTTGGCCACGTTGGCGAGCAGGCCCTCCTCGAACCCCTGGCCGAGCGCGGCGATGCCCGACTCGAGCAGGCCGATGCCGACCAGGAACACGTACAGCAGGACCAGCACGAGCGCAGCACGGGCCGGGGTGGGCACGCTGCGGCGTCGTGTGGCGCGGGAGAGAAGCTCGGCCACGGAGAGTTGTGCCTCGCGTTCGCGAAGTCTTGGGCGGCGCGGAGCCTAGCGGTCGGCGCGCGGGCCACCGTCGCGGGCAGGCGCCCTCCGGCAGGCACGCAGAAGGGGCGCGGTCGCAACCGCGCCCCTTCCGGACTTGCGTGCTGGTGGAACCGGCTGGCACCGCTTCCGGCGTGGTGACGACCACGGCGGACACGTCAGGCGGGACGAGTTCCCGACCGGCGCGCAGTGGCGGTGCATCGGTTGGATTCCGCTGGGCTGACCAGCGACGGCCTAGCGGCCGTGCACCTCCAGGGTCCCGTGATGACTGCTATCCAAAACGGACCACCTCCTTCCTCTGGTCCCTACAATGTGCCATACCCGTCAAGTCCTTTCGTGCGGTCCCACCGGGCGCATTCCCGGTGGCGCGGCGGGGCCCCTACAGTGCGCCGCCATGGCCACCCCACCCCGCATCCTGCTCGTCGAGGACGACACCACCCTGCGCGAATCCGTGGCTGTCGCGTTGCGCAGCGAGGGCTACGAGGTCGCGACCGCCGCCGACGGGTCGACCGGGGAGGAGCAGATCGCCGCGTTCCTCCCCGACCTGGCCATCCTCGACGTGCGCCTGCCCGACGGGCCGGACGGCCTCGACCTGGCGCGCACCATTCGCGCGGGCGGCGACCTGCCCATCATGTTCGTGACGGCTCTCGGCGAACTCGACGACCGACTGGCCGGCTTCCGCGCCGGGGGCGACGATTACCTGACGAAGCCGTTCTCGACGGCCGAGCTGCTGGTACGGGTCCAGGCGCTCCTGCGTCGGGCCGGGCGGCTCGAATCTCGTGCCTGGCAGGTCGGCGACCTCGTCGTGGACGAGGCTGCGCGGACGGCCGTCCGCGACGGGACCCCGATCGATCTGACCCGCACCGAGTTCGACCTGCTCATCACGCTGGGCCGCAACGTCGGCACCGTGGTCTCCAAGAGCCGACTTCTCGCCCTGGTGTGGGGATTCGACTCCTACGACGAGAACCTGGTCGAGGTGCACATCAGCGCCCTGCGCCGCAAGCTCGAGGCACAGGGCGACCGGCTCATCCACACCGTCCGCGGTGTCGGCTACGTCCTGCGCGGCTGATGCTGCGCTCGCTGCGCAACCGCCTGGTCTTGTTCACCCTGGCGATCGTGGCCGTCGGTGTCCTGGCCGGCGACATCGCCATGACCTTGACACTCCACCAGGAACTCGACGAACAGGTGCAGC
>JAGXST010000117.1 GCA_018335555.1 Actinomycetota bacterium
GAGAACGTGCGCAACATGCTCGTCGACGAGGCCGTCGCGGTCCTCGACGGCCAGGGCTTCGAGGTGGTGGTCGAGCGACGGGGCGGGTTCGGGGCGTTCCTGCGCCCGAACCGGGTCTTCGACCAGGATCCTGCGCCGGGCGCCGAACGGCTCCCGGGCGCGACCATCACGATCTACGCCTACGAAGGCTGAGCGGCGGCAGCCGAGTGAGTCCGCAGGACGAGGCTGGCGGTCTCGGAGACTCGAACTGAGCGGCGGCAGCCGAGTGAGTCCGCAGGACGAGGCTGGCGGTCTCGGAGACTCGAACTGAGCGTTCGGTTCAAGGCGCCGGCGTCGCCGTGAACGGTCGACCTGCTGCACGTTCACGCGCCACCTCGACATCGTCTCCCGCGGCCGGCCAACCATGCAGCGCGAGGTCGGAGACGGCGAGGTCTGGGTGCGTGTCGCCGGCGAAGACGTCGAGCACGTCGATGCTCACGCCGGTCGTCAGGACCGGCTCGGTCAGGTCGACCGCCTGGGCGGCCAGCCCCTCGTCGAGCAGATTCACCAGGAGCACGACACCGCCGTCGAGGGTCACCCTGGCGCGCTGGATGCGTCCGTTGGCCGCATAGGCGTCGGCGTCGCGTTGGTCGCCGTTGCGGATCACGATCTGGGCCACCCAGGCCGGCTCCTCGAGCAGGAGTTCGATGCGCTCGCCCACCCCGTCGGCGACCTCCTCGATCGACCCGTCGGAGTTCCACGCGGTCGAGGCATCGTCGTCGACCATCCTGGACGGGTCGAAGTTGGCGCCGCCCTGCGGGGCCAGCGTGGTGCGGGTGGCGATCTCGGCCGCCGCCAACCGCTCGGGCTCACCGGTGTAGGCCGACTCGTCGAACTCGGCGGGTGGCACCGACGCGGCGGCGTCACCGAACGGTCCGACCCCCGCTGCAGCCAGTCCCCCGAGTGTCACGACCAGCACGACCAGCACGAGCAGGGCCGGGCCGAGCCACCGTCGTCGCGACGGCGTACTCGCCTCCGGCGTGCCGGGCGGCCGGCCGTCGGCCCGCGGCGGCACGGCGCCAGTCTCGAGATCGGCGCCGCAGCGGCCGCACAGTTCGCGGCTGGCGCTGTTGGGGCCGCCACAGCTCGGGCACGTGCGCAGCACGGCCGCGCCGGACGACGGTGGGGAGATGTCGGCGGTGGTCCGGTTGACCAGGTCGAGTTCGCCCGTCGTCTCGTTGTCGGGCGGGCGCCGTGCCGCCCCTCCGGACCCGTCGGGCGCGCCGGACGCCAACGCGATCCCGCACGCCCGGCAGAATCGGGCGCCGGCGGTCGCCGGCGTGTCACACGCCGGGCAGCGCAACGGCGTGCCGGACTCGTCGGCGTCGCTGCTCACACGCACACTCGGCTCGTCAGCGGTCGGAGGGGACCGTCGGGGGCCGTCGGCCCCGTGTCGGCGCGGCGAGCCTAGTGCGGTCGCGAGCGGAGCCGGCGCACTGCTAGGCTGCCCGGCCATGACGCACGCGACCTATTTCTGGTTCCAGGGCCGGTTCTTTACCGGGCCCGGGACCGAGCGCGCTGCGGAGACGATCTAGCACCACCACCGCAACCACACTCGAAGCCCCGGGGTCAGCCGCCTCCGGGGCTCGATACGTTCCGGGGGTGCGTAGGCACCGGGGAGCGGGTCAATGACCAGAGAGGACACGACGATGGTCGTGGTCATGCGCTCCGGCGCCACGGATTCGGATGTCGACAAGGTCGTCAAGGCGATCGGCGAGGTCGGCGGCGACGCCTTCGTCTCGCGCGGCAAGCACCAGACCATCATCGGTCTGGTCGGTGACCTCACGCAGTTCACCGAACTGCCGTTGCACGCCTTCCCCGGCGTCGAGGACGTCATCCGGGTCAGCAAGCCCTACAAGTTGGTCAGCGTCGAGACCCACCCGCGGCCGTCGACCGTCTGGGTCGGCAACACCCCCATCGGCCGAGACACGGTCACGCTCGTCGCCGGACCGTGCGCGGTCGAGACCGAGGAACAGACCGCCGCGGCCTGCAAGATGGCCAAGGAGGCCGGCGCGTCCATCCTGCGCGGCGGCGCCTACAAGCCACGCACGTCGCCCTACGCCTTCCAGGGCCTCGGCGAGGCCGGCCTCGACATCCTCCACGACGTCTCGCGCGACCTCGACCTGCCGTTCGTCACCGAGGTCGTCACACCGGCCGATGTCGAGACGGTGGCTGCCAAGGCCGACATGCTGCAGGTCGGCGCGCGCAACATGCAGAACTTCCAGTTGCTCAAGGAAGTCGGCATGGCCGGCAAGCCGGTGCTGCTCAAGCGCGGCCTGACCGCCACGATCGACGAATGGATCATGGCGGCCGAGTACATCGCGCACACCGGCAACCTGCAGGTCGTGCTGGTCGAACGCGGGATCCGGACCTACGAACCCATGACCCGTAACACCCTCGACGTCTCGGCCGTGCCCGTCGCGCAGTCACTGACCCACCTGCCGGTCATCATCGACCCGTCGCACTCGGGTGGGAAACGCGACCTGGTGCTGCCCCTCGCACGCGCTGGCATCGCTGCCGGCGCGGATGGCATCATCGTCGACGTCCACCCGCGTCCCGAGGTCGCGCTGTGTGACGGTCCGCAGGCGCTGGTCAAGGACGACATCCTGCAGTTGCGCGAACTGGTCGCGAAGTTCGCGGCCGTGATGGGGCGCGAGGTCGCCGTCCCCACCGCCGATCACCGCTCCGGCGCCTGGGGTCGCTCGGCCTCGGCCTGAGCCGAACACCTCGGCACGTGACCTCCCTCAGGCGAGGGCCGCAGCGACGGCGTCGCGTGCCGAGGTAGCCATCAGGTGGCCGTACCACTGCTGTCCGAGGTCGTCGCGCACGATCGTGTCCTCGGCCACCGACTGCAGCAGGCCGAGCGTCAGCATCGGGTCGACGTCGGCGACGGCCGCCGCGGCCAGTGCGGTCGCCTCGGGCGGCAGGTAGCGCGGCCGCAGCCGGCGCGGCTCGGGGGCGCCTCGCACCTCGCGCACCAGGTCCACCAACTCGGCGTAGGTGAGGACGTCGGGTCCACCGATGTCGAGCACCTGGTCGGCGGCGCGCGGGTCGGTGAGAGCGGCCTGCATGACCGCGAGGAGGTCGTCCCTGCCGATCGGCTGGACCCGGGCTGCCGTCCATGGCGCCTCGAGCGCGACCGGGGACATGGCCGCGGCGTTGAGCAGGTCGAACGAGGCACTGCCGGCCCCGATGACGATCCCCGCGCGCAGTTCGGTCACGGGTACCTCGCCGGCACGCAACTCGACACCAACCTGGTGGCGGGCGTAGAGGTGGTCGGAGACGAACGCGAGCCGGTCCTCGTCGATCAGCCCGCCGAGGTAGACGATGCGGCGCATCCCGGCCAGTTCGGCACCGCTGGCGAAGGCGGCCGCGGTCTCGCGCTCGCGTTCGACCAGGCCTCGCAGTCGGTGTTGCATGCCGTGAACGAGGTAGAAGGCGGCGTCGCAACCGTCGCCGGCCCGCCACACGGCCTGACGGTCCTCGGCGCGGCCCTGCAGGACCTCGACGTCGTTACGCCACGGCGCGATGAGCCGGCCGGGGTCACGGACGAGGCAGCGCACGCGATGGCCGTCGGCGAGCAGGGCCGGGACGAGCGCGGCGCCGACGAAACCCGTGGCGCCGGTGACGAGCAGGTCCATCGAAGCTCCTTGGCGGCCGGCGGACATCGTGCCACGATCCCGCCCGTCGACCGTGCGCCCGCCGCCGGCCGGCGGCCACCGTCGCGTATGCGAGGCTCCCGCCATGCCGCCACAACCCCCGCCCCCGCCCCGGCCCCCGTCGCC
>JAGXST010000118.1 GCA_018335555.1 Actinomycetota bacterium
GCTCGGCGGCCGCGACGCCGGCATCGTGCTGGCGGGCAGGGCCGCATGGGCCGACCTGCCGGGCTGCTACGCCGCCCTGGACGTGTTCGCGATGCCGTGCCGCACCCGGCTGGCCGGGACCGACGTCGAGGGCCTCGGCATCGTCTACCTCGAGGCGCAGGCATGCGGCGTGCCCGCCGTCGCGGGGCGCTCCGGCGGCGCCCCCGAGGCCGTGCGCGACGGCGAGACCGGGACGGTCGTCGACGGTCGTGACGACGGTGCCATCGTGGCGGCGATCGAAGGCTGGACGGCCGACCCCGCAGTGCGCGAGCAGGCCGGTCGCGCGGGACGCCGCTGGGTCGAGCAGCAGTGGTCCTGGACGGCGATCGCGGACCGGTTCGCCGGCCTGCTCGACGACGTCGTCGGGGCCTGATCCGGGCCGGGTGCGCGCTACGTTGCACTCGCGGGGGGTGACACCGACGAGGAGGGGCACGTGGACGCGGTCGTTGGCATCGAGGGCGCCGAGCCCTGGGGATCGTTGGGCAGCGGTGAGCGGGCCGACATCGGTGTCGTCGTCACCCACGGCTTCACCGGCAACCCGCTCGCCACGCGCCCGATCGGCCAGTGGTTCGCGGCCGAGGGCTACACCGTCGAGGTGCCGCTCCTGCCCGGCCACGGCACGACCGTCCGCGACCTCGGCGCCACCCGCTACCACGACTGGTACGCGGCGCTCGAGCACACCATCCATCACGTAGCAGCCGGCTGTTCGCGCATCGTCCTGGTCGGGCACTCGATGGGCGGGACGCTCTCGCTGGACTACGCGAGCCGCAACCCCGACCGTGTGGCGGCCGTGGCGGCCATCAACGCCCAGGTCTCGGATCCCATCCAGCCGCTGGCCAAGGTCGCGCCGGTGCTGCAGTACCTCATCCCGTACGTGCCGCGCGATCTCGCCGGCCTGCCGTCCAACGACATCGCCCGCCCCGGCATCGCCGAGGGCGCCTACCCGATGGTCTCGGCCCGGGCCGCCCAGTCGCTGATCTCGCAACTGCGGCGCATCCGTGGCCAGTTGCTCGACCTGACCCAACCGCTGCTCGTCGCCTGGTCGCCCGACGACCACACCGTGCCGCCCGAGAACGCGGTGTCCCTGCAGGAACTCGTCGGAACCGACCAGATCACCGAGGTCGTGTGCGATCGCTCGTACCACCTGCCCCAACTCGACTACGACGACGAGAAGTTGCGCGCTGCCCTGCTCGAGTTCGTCGCCAAACACGTCGGATGACCGCGACGGTTGCGCTCCACGTCGACGACGACGGCTTCGTCCGAGCCCCCGCCGGGCTCGTCTACCGCCGACTGTCGCACGTCGCGGGATGGCCGGACTGGTGGGCCGGTGCCCGGGTCCGGCCGATGCCGCCCGCCCAGGTGCCGGGCGCTGACCCGACCGACGAGGTGTGGGCGCTCGACCTGCCCGTCGCACCACTGCGCCGGTTGCGCCTGGCCGCCCGTCTGCACGGGTGGCGCCACGAGCAGGGCTTCGTCCTCGCGCTCAGCGGGACCGTCGACGGGCGCGCCGAGTTCTGGCTCGAACCGACCGCCGGCGGCACCGTCGTACACCACCTGCTCAACGCCGACGTGCCGGCCGATCGGTTCCGTGCCGTCCACCGCGACTACCGACGCGCCGTCCGTCGTGGCCTGTGGGGCCTGAAGGACCGTCTCCATCTCGAGGCCCGCACGTCCGCGGGTCTGCGACCGTGACCCCGGCCGCCGGGGGCGACGAGCAGAGCGGGACGGGGGACCCGGTGGGATCTGGACCGTTCGGTAGCCTCTGGCCGTTCCTGCTGACGTCATCGAGGCGATCCTGACCCGCGCGCTGCTGTTCACCGGCAAGGGTGGCGTCGGCAAGACCTCCGTCGCCGCGGCGACGGCCGTGCGCGCGGCCACCGAGGGTGCCCGGGTGCTGGTCACCTCGACCGACCCGGCCCACTCGCTCGCCGACGCCCTCGACGTGGCGCTCGACGACCGGCCCGTCGAGGTAGCGGTCCCGGGCGCGTCGGGACGACTGGCCGCGCAACAGGTCGACGCACAGGCGCGGCTCGAGCACCATTGGAGCGACATCCGCGACTATCTCGTGGCGCTGCTGTCGTGGTCGGGCATCGGCGAGATCGCGGCCGAGGAACTGGTGCTCCTGCCGGGGCTCGACGAGTTGTTCGCCCTGATCGACCTGGGCAGCCACCTCGTGGGCGGCGAGTACGACCTCGTGGTCGTCGACTGCGCCCCCACGGCCGAAACGCTGCGCCTGCTGGCGCTGCCCGACGCCCTCGGGTGGTACGTCGACAAGTTGGCCGGCCCCGGCCGACGGATGGCCCGCGCACTGCGACCGCTCGTGCGCGGGGCGGGAACCACCCCGCTGCCGCTGCCCGACGACGCCGTCTTCGGAACGGTCGAGCGGGTACACCGCGACCTCGCGGAGGTCCACGCGCTGCTGCAGGATCCTGCGCGCGCCTCGATCCGGCTGGTGTGCACACCCGAACGCCTGGCCCTGGCCGAGACCGAACGAACCGCCACCACGCTGTCGCTGTTCGGCTATGGCGTCGACGCGGTCGTGGTCAACCGGGTACTGCCCGCCGAGGTGCACGACCCGTACTTCGCCGCGTGGAAGGCCAGGCACGCGGCCAACCTCGCCGAGGTCGAGTCAACCTTCGCCCCGACGCCCGTGCTGCGCGCCCCGTTGCTCGACGACGAGGTGATCGGGGTGGGGTGGCTGGCCACGCTGGCCGAGGCGCTCTACGCCGACGTCGACGAGGCCTCCCTGCGCGCTCCCGTCCGGCCCGTCACCGTCGAGCCGACCGCCGAGGGACACGCCCTGCACATCGCACTGCCGTTCGTCGGGCGGGCCGAGGTGGACCTGCACCGCCGTGGCGGTGACCTGCACGTCAAGGTGGCCGGTGTGCGCCGCACGATCCCGCTGCTCGGCGCGCTGCGACGCGACCTCGTCGCCGGCGCGACACTCGAGGACGGACGGCTCGAGGTCCGTTTCGTGCCCGATCCGGCCCACACCGTCGGTGCGACGGTCCCGGTGGGTGGGCGCCGGGGGAAGATCTCGGAGGGTCGAACGTGAGCGCCGAGGCACCTCGCCCCTGGTGGGCGACCACGGACGATCCGGGGCACCTCGACGACCAGGATCCGCTGGCCGCGCACCGCGCCGCCCGGCGTGGCGCGGGGACCGACGACACGGCGAGCGACGGCGTCGACACGGCGGCAGCCGCCGGGCACGATCCCGACGTCTGCGGCGTCTGCCCCTGGTGCGCGGGACTGCGCCTGCTGTCCGCCTCGCACCCCGAGGTCGTGGGCCACCTCACCGACGCGGCTCGTCACCTCACGGACGCGGTCCGGGCGTTCGTCGCGGACCTGCAGCACACCGACGGGGACGCCGGAAACGACGGGGCGCCGTTCGAGCGCATCGACCTCGACTGACGCCGACGCGTCCGTACTGGAAAGGGCCCTGCCGTGTCCGAGCCTGTCTCCCGGCCGGTCGCCATCGGTATCGACATCGGTGGTACCAAGCTCGTCGCCGCGACCGTCGCGGCCGACGGTCGCGTGCTCGACCGCCAGCGGCGTGAGACCCCGGCGCACGACACGGCACTGCTCCTCGCCACCTTGCGGGCATCGATCCTCGAACTGGCCGACGGCCGGGACGACGTGCCGGTCGGGATCGGGATCGCCGGCCTGGTCTCGCCCGACGGGGTGGTCAGGTACGGCCCCAACATCGGCGTGCGCGACGTGGCCGTCGCTGCTGAACTGGCCGACACCACCTCGGGTCCGATCGCGGTGGTCAACGATGCCTCGGCGGCGGCGCTCGGCGAACAGCGCATCGGCGCCGCACGCGGTCACCGTGACGTGGTCATGATCACGCTCGGGACCGGGGTCGGCGGCGGCATCGTGGTCGGCGGTCACCTGCTGCTGGGCGCGCACGGCTTCGCCGCGGAGATCGGCCACCTCATCGTCGAGGAGGGCGGTCGGCCCTGCCCCTGCGGCAACCGTGGCTGCATCGAGGCATATGCGTCCGGGACCTCGCTCGGGCGCATGGCCGCCGAACGCGTGGCCGCCTTCGACGGCGACACCCCGCTGCGCGGCGTCGAGCGCCCGACCGGCCGCGACGTGAGCCAGGCCGCGCTCGGCGGCGACGAGCTCGCCCAACAGGTGCTGCTCGAGGCCGGCCGCTGGCTCGGTGTCGCCGCCGCCAGCCTGGTCAATCTGCTCGATCCCGAGGTCCTGCTGCTCGGCGG
>JAGXST010000119.1 GCA_018335555.1 Actinomycetota bacterium
CTACGGCTGCCGACCGAGTCGTTCGTGGCCGAGCTCGACCGCGTGTGGGACGAGGGGGACGCGGTCCTGCCGATCCCGGAGTCGGCCCCGGAGGCCACGGTGCAGCGCACCCTGCGATCCTTGCGTCCCGCCGTGCTCCGACAGCTCGATCCGTCCGGCGCCGTCGTGGACGAACCGCTGGCCGAGGCACCCGACGTCGAGGACGGTGCCGCGCTCGTCGTGCCGACATCGGGCTCGACCGGCCAACCCAAGGGCGTGGTGCTGACCCACGACGCACTGCGGGCATCGGTGGCGGCCAGTCTCGAGCGGCTCGACTGCCACGAGGGCGAGCAGTGGCTGCTGGCACTGCCGGTCCACCACGTCGCCGGGATCCAGGTCGTGCTCCGATCCCGGGCGCTGGGCACCGAACCCGCGCTCAGCCCGGAAAGCAGGGACGATCTCGGTGGCGCCGACGCTGCCCACGTCTCGCTGGTGCCGACCCAGCTCCGTCGGCTGGTGGACGCAGGCGCCGACCTGGCCCGCTTCCGCACGATCCTGCTCGGCGGCGCACGTCCCGAGCCCGAGCTGCTCGATACGGCGCGGCAGGCCGGCGCCAACGTCGTCGTGTCCTACGGGATGACCGAGACCTCGGGCGGCTGCGTCTACGACGGGGTGCCGCTCGACGGCGTCGAGGTCGAGGTCGCGGACGACGGCCGGATCCGACTGCGCGGGAACACCATGGCCGCGGGCTACCGCACGCGCCGTGGCACGGTGCCCGTGGCGGCGTCCGACGGCTGGCTCGTGACCGACGACCTCGGGCGGCTCGACGGCCAGGGGCGGCTCGAGGTCGTCGGGCGGGTGGACGACGTGATCGTGTCGGGCGGCATGAACGTGCCCGCGACGGCCGTGGCCGCCACGCTGCGGTCGCACCCGCAGGTCCGCGACGCGGCCGTGGCCGGTCGGCACGACACCGAGTGGGGCGAGGCCGTGGTCGCGGTGATCGTGCCGCGCGACCCCGACCACCCCCCGTCACTGGACGAGTTGCGTGACCACGTGCGCCTGGAGTGGCCGCCCTCCTACGCACCCCGCGACCTGGTCGTCGTCGACGCCCTGCCGCGGGACGCGATGGGCAAGCTGCCGCGGGCGGCCGTCAGGTTGCTGGTGCAGTGACGGGCCGGCTCAGGTGCCGAGTTCGAGCATCATGACCGGGTCGCTGGTGGGTGCCGGCGAGCCGCCCATCGGCTCGACGGTCACGCCGATCGCGTACGCGCCGTCGAAGTCGCCGCTGAGGAGTTGGGTGGTCCGTCCGGTGTCGTCGATGTCGAACAACCCGGCGGGAATCGCGCCGCCGTCACCGATCAGCCACAGCTCGTAGGTGTGCTCGCTGGGGGCGGGCGCCATCCGGTCGACGACCAGGACGGCCTCGCCCATGCTCGGCGAGACCACCGCCCGCGCCATCGCGCCGTCCTCACCGTGGCTCTCGACCATCCGGGCGTCGGGCGCGGCCATGACCTCGTCGACCCGCGCCTGGTGCTGTTCGAGGTCGACCATCTGTCCGTGGTAGTGGGCGATCGTCGCGCCGGCACCGATCGCGAGCAGCGCGAACGCGGCCGCGACCGCCACCACGCGAGCGGTCCAGCCCGCTCGTCGGTCACGTCCCGGAGTGGACGTGTCACCCGGGCCCTCCTGGCGGGTGCGTTCGATCTCGGCCAGTACCCGGGCACGCAGGTCGGGCGGGGGCGGTACGGCCACGGCGGCGCCGAGGCGCGCCGTGGTCGCCTGCAGTTCAGCGACCTCGCGGACACAGGCCTCGCAGTCGTCGAGGTGGCGTTCGAAGAACCGTCGTTCGTCGGCGTCGAGGGCGTCGGCGGCGTACGCGCCGGTCAGCGTGTGGATGTCGGCGGTCATGTGGCCACCCCCAGTGCGTCGCGCAGACGGATCAGGCCGTCGCGCATGCGTGTCTTGACGGTGCCGAGCGGTGTGTCGAGCAACGAGGCGACCTCGCGGTAGGTGTGGCCCTTGTAGTAGGCGAGTTCGACTGCTTCGCGCTGGAGGTCGGTCAGGCTGCCGAGGGCGCGGCGGACCTGCTCGTGCTCGAACGCGACCTCGACCTGTTCGGCGACCTCGTCGAACTCGCGGGCGTGTTGGGCGCTGCCGACCCGGTGGTTTCGGTCCCGGCTGGCCTGCTCGGAGCGGACGCGGTCGATGGCGCGGCGGTGCGCCATCGTGAGGATCCACGTGCCGGCGCTGCCTCGCGTGGGGTCGAACCGGGCGGCGGTCCGCCACACCTCGACGAGCACCTCCTGCGCGACCTCTTCCGACTGGGCCGGGTCACGCACGACACGGCGGACGACGCCGTAGACCTGCCCGGAGACCCGGTCGAACAACGCCTCGTAGGCGGCCTGGTCGCCACGCGCGACCTCGAGGAGCAGGGCCTCGTCGGAGTCGTGCGAGGTCCCGCTCACGGGGCGCAGGCGAGCGCGGTCCGCCTGCTCGCCGTGCGCCGGCTCGTCGCCCATTGCCGCCTCGTCGTCCGCGGTCACGTCGGGTGACTGACCTGCAAGGGTTGGTTCGGTGCCGCGGCGACGACGGTTGCCTACGACAGCCCGGCGTAGGAGTGCAGGCCGACGAACACCAGGTTCACCGCGTAGTAGGTGAACATCAGCACGGCGAAGGCGCCGATCCCGATCCAGCCGGCACCTCTCCCGCGCGTGCCGCGCGTCGCACGGGCGTGCAGATAGGCGGCGTAGGCGATCCAGGTGAGGAACGCGGCCGTCTCCTTGGGGTCCCACCCCCAGAACCGGCCCCAGCTCTGTTCGGCCCACATCGCGCCGGCGATCGTGCCGAAGGTCCAACCGAAGAACGCCAGCGCGATCGTGCGGTAGGCGAACCCGTCGAGGACCGACGACTGGGGCAGGAACGGTACGAACCAGCGGGCGATGAGGGCCAGCGCGACCAGGGTCAGGTTGACCGTCAGCGTGCGGGTGATCCCCTCGCGCAGTTCGAGGGTCGGGGTCGCGATGAACACCCACGAGACGGTGGACGTGCCGAGGAACGTCCCGATCGCGAGCCGCAG
>JAGXST010000120.1 GCA_018335555.1 Actinomycetota bacterium
CGAGCATGGTGGCCATCTGCCCGCGGGTGAGGTTGCGGTCGGGGTCGAACGCACCGTTGCGGTCACCGGTCACGACGCCGCGTTCGGCGAGTGCGTCGACGGCGGCGGCGTAGCCCGCCCCCTCGGTGTCGGCGAAGGTCGCGGCGTGGGCTGCCGTCGATGCGGTGAAGACCGCGGTGACGGCCAGGACGGCGGTGAGACCGAGGGACAGGATGGCGCGGGCAGGGCGAAGCAGCACGGAGCAGCCTCCGGGGTCGGGTCAGCCGAACGAGGGTCGGCTCGAGTGCGCTGCGGACCCGGGGCCTCTCGCTGCCCCGGCGGCGCTGCGGCGAACCGTGACGGCGAGGGCCGGAGGACGCAAGCGGGTTGTCCACGTCGCCGCGGCCGCGGCCGTCGCTTGTGCGCTTGTGCACCGCCGGTCGGCCAGGGCGTCCCACCCTGCACGAACGGCCCCGTACGCCCGAGTGGCCGGTCGCATCAGTGCGGGGACTAGACCGCCGTGGCCCGCAGTTCGGGACCCGTACGAAGGGGAAGTCCGGCCACTCCGGATACCGTCACGAATACGCGCGCTGTGTGCGCAGAATTCCTTGAGGCGGGGTCAGACCGTGCCGACGCCGAAGGCGTCGAGGCTGCCGGGGTTGGCCATCGCGCCCGGGTTGGCCACGCGCTCGAGCGGCTCGCCCTCGAGCAGGCGTTTGACGGGCACCTCCATCTTCTTGCCCGAGATCGTGCGCGGGATCGCCGGCACCGCGATCACCTCGTCGGGGACGTGGCGGGGCGAGAGGCCGGTCCGGATGGCTGCGGCCAGCCGCTGCCGCGCGGCATCGTCGAGGGGGTGCCCCGGCGCCGTCACGACGAACAGCAGCAGACGGTCGGGGTGGCCCTGCCGTGCATCGAGGTGCACGACCAACGAGTCGACGATTCCCTCCACGTCCTCGACCACGGTGTAGAACTCCGAGGTACCCATCCTCACGCCGCCCCGGTTGAGGGTCGCGTCCGAGCGGCCGGTGATGATGCACGTCCCCCGGTCGGTGACCTCGAGCCAGTCGCCGTGACGCCACACGCCCGGAAAGTCCTCGAAGTAGGCGGCCCGGTACCGGCTGCCGTCCCGGTCGCCCCAGAACCCGACCGGCATCGAGGGCATCGGCCGGGTGATGACCAGCTCACCCAGTTCACCCACCACCTCGTTGCCGTCGGGGTCGTAGGCGGCGATGGCGGCCCCGAGACAGCGACAGGGGATCTCGCCCGCATGGACGGGCAGCAGCGGTGCCGCGGCCACGAACGCGGTGCACACGTCGGTGCCACCGGAAGCCGAGACCACCTGCACGTGCCCGCCGACGGCATCGCGTACCCACGCGAACCCCTCGGGCGGCAGCGGCGATCCGGTCGAACCGATCTGGCGCAGGTGGTCGAGGTCGAGGTCCGAGCCGGGCCGCAGGTCCGCCTTGCGGCAGGCCATCAGGAACGGCGCACCGACGCCCAACACGTCCACGCGCGTGTCGGCCGCCAGGCGCCACAGGGTCGAGAGGTCGGGATGGCCGGGGTCGCCGTCGAAGAGCACGATCGTGGCCCCGACCGTCAGGCCGGACACGAGGTAGTTCCACATCATCCACCCGGTGGTGGTGAACCAGGTGAACACCGAGCCCTCGTGGAGGTCGTGGTGGAGTCCGAGCATCTTGACGTGTTCGAGCAGGATGCCGCCGTGGCCGTGCACGATCGGTTTGGGCAGGCCGGTCGTCCCGGAACTGAACAGGACGTAGAGCGGATGGTCGAAGGGCAGTTCGGCGAACGCCTGGTCGTCGGGTGCGACCTCGGCGAGGAGTTCGTCCCAGACCCGCGCACCGGGAAACCGGAGCCGGTCGAACGTCCCGGCGAGGTAGGGCAGGACCACGGTGGCTCGCAGGCTCGGCAGTGCGTCGCGGATCGACGCGACCTCGGCGGCCCGATCGACGATGCGGTCGCCGTAGCGGTAGCCGTCGACGGCGAGCAGCACCGTCGGCTCGATCTGGCGGACGCGGTCGATCACGGCCTTCACGCCGAACTCGGGGGCACACGACGACCAGACCGCGCCGATCGACGCGCAGGCGAGGAAGGCGACGATCGTCTCGGGGATGTTGGGCAGGTAGCCGACCACCCGGTCGCCCTTCCCGACCCCGAGCTCGCGGAGGCCGGCGGCGACGGCCGCCACCTGGGACCGCAGGTCGTCGCGGGTGAGCGTGACGTCGCCCCTGGTCTGCGACCGGGCGACGACCGCGGGCCCGTCACCGGTCCACCGCAGTGCCTGCGCCGCATAGTTGAGTCGGGCGCCGGGCAGCCAGGTGGCGCCTGGCATGGCGTCGTCGCCCAGGATCCGCTCATAGGGCTGGCTCAACGGGAGGTCGAACCACTCCACGACCGCCGACCAGAAACCCTCGAGGTCATCGACCGACCAACGCCAGGCCGTCTCGTAGTCCGGCAGGTCGACACCGCGGTCGGTCCCGACCCAGTCGAGGAACCGGCCGAGGTTGCTGGTCTGTCGCGCGTCCGGCGGCGGCTCCCACAGCAGCGTTCCGAGCTCGACGTCGCCCACGTGTACTCCCCTCGAGGTGGCTGACGGCCGCACCGTAGTTCGATGGCCGGATCAGCCGGACTCGAGGGCGGCGAACGCGCCGAGGTCGTCGGTCTCGTCGACGACGACGATCTCGGCCCCACGTCCCTCGTAGCGGCGCGCCACCTCGTCGCGCATCGTCCGGTGGTCGGATGCGTCGAGTTCGGGGTCGACGGCGACGATGGCGCGGGCGCGGCGACGCGTCTCCTCGATCAGGTCGCGGTCGCGCGTCAGGTCGGCGAGCTTGACGTCGGACCGGCTGCCCGACTGCATGCGGCCGAACAGCATCCCCGACCCGCGCATCTGCAGGTCCTTGTCGGCCAGCTCGAAGCCGTCGGTCGTGGCCGCCACCGCCTCGAGACGGTTCAGGGTCAGCTCGGGCAGCTCCGCCGACCAGCCGGCGAACAGCACGCAGTAGGAGGTCCCGCCCCCGCGGCCGACCCGGCCGCGCAACTGGTGGAGTTGGCTGATCCCGAACCGTTCGGCGTCCTCGATCACCATGATCGTCGCCTCGGGGACGTCGACGCCGACCTCGATGACGGTCGTGGCGACCAGGACCTGCGCCTCGCCGGTGCGGAAGCGCGTCATCGCCGCCTCCTTCGCGTCGGGCCGCATCCGGCCGTGCATCAACTCGACGCCCAGCTCGGGGAAGACCTGCTCGGCGAGCCGGCGGTGCTCGTCGGTGACGTTCTTCGCCGGCAGCTCGCCCTCCTCGACCAGCGGGCACACGACGTACGCGCGGCGGCCCGTCGCCGCCTCGCGCCGGATGAACTCGTACAGCTTCTCGCGCCGCCCCTTCTCCGCGGGCGTGATCAGCTGGGTCGTGATCGGCTCGCGTCCCGGTGGCATCTCGTCGAGCACGGTGACGTCGAGGTCGCCGTAGAACGTCAGCGCGAGCGACCGCGGGATGGGGGTGGCGGTCATCACCATGACGTCCGGCATCACGTCGGGGGCGTCCGGGTCCAGGGTGGGTCCACCGCCCTTCTCCCTGAGCTTGACACGCTGGGCGACGCCGAAACGGTGCTGCTCGTCGATGACGACCACACCGAGGTCGGCGAACTGCACGCCCTCCTCGAGCAGCGCGTGCGTCCCCACCAGGACGTCGAGTTGGCCGGTCATCAACTCGGACAGGATCCGGCGTCGGGCCTTCGTCGGCGTCGACGAGGTCAGCAGCTCGACCCGGATGCCGTCGAGGACGTTCACGCCGAGCGGGGCGAGCAGCGTCGTCAGGGTCCGGAAGTGCTGTTCGGCCAGGACCTCGGTCGGGACCATGAAGGCGGCCTGGCGGCCGTGATCGACCGTGTTCAGCAGCGTCCACACGGCGACGACGGTCTTGCCCGAACCGACGTCGCCCTGCAGCAGACGGTGCATCGGGCGTCGGCTGCCGAGATCCTGGGCCAGCTCGACGAAGGCGCGCTGCTGTGCGCCGGTCGGCGGGAACGGCAGCGCGTCGAGAAACGCCTGCGCCCGCCCGTCGGGCACGGGGGCGTTGTCGAGACCGACCACCTCCGCCTCGAGCTGGGCGCG
>JAGXST010000121.1 GCA_018335555.1 Actinomycetota bacterium
CGCCGTAGCAGGGGCTATCTCGAGGGCGCGAAGCGCCCGACGAGAGCGAGCGGAGGTTGGCACGAAGTGCGGAGCGCCCCCTGCGCAGGCGACCCGGCCCGACCCGGAGCGGTCACAGCACGACCCGAGCGGTCACGCAACGCAGCGGTCAGTTGAGGATCTCGGTTCGCTCGTGCATTCTCTGGCCGCAGTGGCTGGGGGCTCGGTTGGTGCCTCGGACCAGGAGCAGGACCTCGGTGCCGCACTCCTCGCACCAGAACAGGGTGCGCTGGTCGGTGCCGACGGGGGTCGCGACGACGTCGTCGGCGGGGGCGCCCGGCGGCTTGGCGTCCTTGCCCAGGGCGCGCAGGGAGCCGAGCAGCCAGGTCAGCATCGCCCAGCCGAGGATCGGCGCGAACACCCACCTCCAGCCGAACAGGATCCCGACGGCGATGGCCAGCCCAACGCCGGGGATCAGTAGCAGCAGCACGAGGCGACCTCGAAGACGGTGACGACGGACACCAGTGTGCCCGACGGCGGTCAGTGGGTCGCGCGCCACTCGTCCGACCAGGCGTCCTCGCCGAGGTGCCATCGCGAGGTGCGGTGGACCAGGGCGTGGAGGCTGGCGACCAGGCGCCCGTCCGACGACACCTCGATCAGGTAGGCGCCGGTGCGTTGCGTGCGGTGCCGTTCGCGGCCTTCGGCGACCAGACGCTCGCCCGGGGCGGCCGTGGCCAGGAACTGCACGTCGACGCTCAGGGCGACGGCCAGCCGCCCCCACGAGTTCGACGCGACCGCGAACGCGACGTCGCCCAGTCCGAAGCTCACGCCGCCGTGCAGCCAACCGGCGAAGTTGCGGTGCTGGTCGGTGACGGTCAGCCCGACCCGCGCCCAGCCTCCGCCCCAGTCCTCGAGTTCGGCACCGAGGCGTCCGGCGAACTCGTCGCCTCGCCAGAGCGCGTCGAGTTCGGCACGGTGCTCGACCGCGTCGTCCCCGGCGCCGTCGGTCACGGTCAGCCCAGACGTTCGATGATGGTGGCATTGGCCATGCCGCCACCCTCGCACATGGTCTGCAGGCCGTAGCGCCCACCGGTCTGCTCGAGCACGTGGAGCAGCGTGGTGGTCAGCTTCGCCCCGGACGCGCCCAGCGGGTGGCCTTTGGCGATCGCGCCACCGTTGACGTTGACCTTGGCCAGGTCGGCGCCGGTCTCCTGCTGCCAGGCGAGCACGACCGGCGCGAACGCCTCGTTGACCTCGAAGGCGTCGATGTCGTCGATCGTCATCCCGGCCCGTTGCAGGACCTGCTGGGTCGCGGGGATGACCCCGGTGAGCATGAAGATCGGGTCGTCGCCGGCCACGGCCATCGCGTGCACGCGGGCTCGCGGGGTGGGTCCGAGCGCCTCGGCCTTGCTGCGTTCCATGACCAGCACCGCCGCTGCACCGTCGGAGATCTGCGACGCACCACCGGCGGTCACCACCCACTGGATCTGCGGGAAACGCTGCGACAGCTCGTCGCTCTGGAACGCCGCGCGTAGACCGGCCAGCGACTCGGGGGTCGAATCGGGGCGGATGCCCTCGTCGGCGGTCATGGTCTCGCCGGTCGGGCCTTCGCCACGGTCGACCGCGACCGGCAGCAGTTCGGTCTCGAACCGTCCGTCCGCGGCCGCGGCCGCGGCGCGCTGGTGCGAGGTGGCGGAGAACCCGTCGAGGTCGTCGCGCGACAGGCCCCACTTGGCGGCGATCAGCTCGGCCGAGATGCCCTGGTTGACCAGGCCGTCGGGGTAGCGCTCGAGGATCTTGGAACCGAACGGGTCCTGGCCCATCGTGGACGAGAACATCGGGACCTTCGACATCACCTCGACGCCGCAGGCGATGGCCACGTCGTAGCTGCCGGCGATCACGCCCTGCGCCGCGAAGTGCAACGCCTGCTGTGACGAGCCGCACTGCCGGTCGATCGTGGTGGCCGGCACCGACTCGGGGAACCCGGCCGCGAGTACGGCGTTGCGTCCCACGTTGAACGCCTGCGCCCCCGCCTGGGACACGCACCCGGCGATGACGTCGTCGACCTCGGCGGGATCGATGCCCGCGCGCCCGACCAACCCCTGCAGGGTGGTGGCCAGCAGGTCGACCGGGTGCCAGCCCGACAGGGCGCCTCCCGGCTTGCCGCGCCCGACCGGGGTCCGTACCGCTGCGACGATCACCGCTTCACGCATCGCGTGCCTCCTCGAGACGACGGCGAGCTCCCTGCTACGCGGTCGCACGTGGACCGCCCGCCGCCTCGCAGGCTACCCGCGACCCCCGGACGAACGGAACGGCAGCGGCCGATCCGTTCCGTCACGCCGGGAGCACCGCCGTCGAACCGCCGCGGCGGTGGTCCCCGGCGGCCACCCCGTCGGCCGCGACGACGTGGGTCCCGCCGAAGTACAGGTCCGTGACCTGCCAGACGTTGACCGGCCGGTGCCCGGCGAGGTCGGCCAGCGCCTCGGCGTCGAAGCCCGGCTCGACCTGGACGACGCGGCCGTCCCAGTGGACACGCGGCGCAGCGACGGCGGCCGGCACGTCCATGCCGTGGTCGACGAGGTTCACGATGACCTGCGTCATGGCGGTGCGGATCCGCTCGGAGCCGCCGCTGCCGAGCACGACCGGCGGCTGACCGTGGCGCAGCAGCAGCGACGGCGCCATCATCGATCCGACCCTACGTCCGGCGGGGTGGCGCAGCCGATCCGGCGTCGCGCCGTCGCGCAGGTGCGGGTTGAGGTCGGCCTCGCCCATGATGTTGTTCGCCATGATCCCGGTCTCGCCGAGCATCACCCCGCTGCAACTGCCGTTCGAGGTCGTCATCGACGCGAGGTTGCCCTCGGCGTCGGCGACGCTGAGGTGCGTGGTCCCCTTCACCGCGACCGGCACCTCGTTGTGGTGGCGCCAGACGTCGTCGAACGCCTCGACGAGGTCACGCAGGCGGCGGCCACTGCCGAACGGCTCCGGCGGCGCGCCCTGCAACTGCTCGAGGCCACGGCCGATGAGCGTGCCCCCGACCGACGGCCCCGGGTTCGTGACCAGCGTCGCACCGCGGTAGTCCACCCGCAGCGGTTCGCGTTCGATGACGCGGCAGGCCTGCAGGTCCGCGACGCTGACCAGGCCGCCCTGCTCCGCCATGTCCGCCGCGATGGCGGCCGCGAGCGCCGCTTCGGCGAAGCCTTCGGTGTCCCCGGCGGCGATACCTTCGAGGTAGGCCGCCAGGCGGGGATTCGTGACGCTTGCATCGGCGGCGAGCACGGCCCCACCCGGTCGGAAGCGTCCCCTCCCCTCGTCCGAGCGCGTCAGGATCGGTTCGAGCAGGTGCACCACCGAGGTCTGGTCGGCACCGAGCACGACGCCGTCAGCGGCCAGTCGCCGTGCGGGCTCGACCACGTCCGCCAGGGGGAGGCGCCCGAGACGCGCGTGGACGTGGAGGTAGCCCGCCAGACAGCCGGGCACGGCGACCGAGCCGTGCCCGACGTGGAAGACCTGCTCGGCACTACCGAAGCGCAACGTGACCGCGTCGAGTCGCGGTTCGATCTCGTCGGCGACGTCGCGCCCGGGCGTGTCGACGAAGAAGTCGAAGACGACCGGCGACCGGCCCACGGCGTGGGCGAGCAGGAATCCTCCCCCGCCGAGGCTGGACAGGCACGGCTCGGCGACCGCGGCGGCGAACCCGCCCGCGACCGCGGCATCGAAGGCGTTGCCCCCGGCTCCGAGCGCGAAGGCGGCGGCCGCAACGGTCTCGGCGTGGCCGGCGGCGACCACGCCGCGCGGCGGCGCGGCGGCGGTACGGATGGCAGGACTCCTCGAAGACGTGGCGCACGAAGCCTGCCACGCTCGCGACCCAGGACGAACCGCGCGACGTGAGAGGCACCCTCATGGCCGAGAAGGACATCATCGATCTGCTGCTCGCGGACCACCGGGAGTTCCGCGAACTGTTCCCGCAGTTGCGCGAGGCGTCCGGCAAGGAGCGCGAGGAATTGTTCCACTACCTCGTCGCCCGCCTGGCCAGCCACGAGGCCGCCGAGGAGTCGGTGGTGCACCCCGCGCTGCGCGACGACGTGCCTGGCGGCGAGGAAGTGGCCATCTCCGTGCTGCAGGAGGAGGCCGACGCCGAGCAGTTGCTGCACCGCATGACGAAGATGGAGGTGGACAGCGACGAGTTCGCCGCCGCGCTGGGCCACCTCGAGCGCGACGTGCTCGCCCACGCCGACCACGAGGAACGCGACGAGTTCCCACGGATCCGCGAGCATCTCGACGTCACGCACCGGCGCGAGATGGGGCGGGCCTTCACCACCCTGCGCCAGTCCGGCCCGACCCGGCCCCACCCGCGCACACCGCAGGCGCCCGAGATCCGGGCTGCCGTCGGCCCGATGGTCGGCATCTTCGACCGGGCCCGCGACGCCGCCCGCGACGCGTTCAAGCGGTGAGGTCCAGGGTCGTGGCTACACACCGATAGCTTTCCTATACTCCCCTCTCGTGGTCGTAGCCACCAAGAGGCCGGCAATGCCCAATCCGTTCGAGGAACCGACGTCGACGGGCGCGCTCGACCCAGCCGCCAACCCGTTCCGGCCCGGGATGGGCCGCGTCCCGCCCGACTTCGGCGGCCGTGAGCCGGCGCTGCGACGGGCAAAGGTGGCGGTCGACCGACTCGCGCGCTGCGCAGCACCTCCCCCGGTGCTCTACCGCGGCGTTCGAGGCGTCGGCAAGACGGCCCTGCTGGCCTACGTGCGCCAGCAGGCCGAGCATCTCGGCGTGCACACCATCGCCGTCGAGGCGGACCGCGGCGACAAGGACCTGGCCGCGGCACGCGAGACGCTGCGGCGGGGTGCCGCCGACGTGGCGCACGATGCCGACGAGGCGGTCCTGCGGCGCTGCGCCAGCCTGCGGCGAGGACGTGACGGCACCATCGAAGCCCGCTCGACCGGGACCGCCGCCGCCACCATCGAGCGCATCGTCGCCGACCTCGGCCTGCTCGGCGCAGCCCTCGGTCGCGGCATCCTGCTCACCGTCGACGAGGTCCAGGAAGCCGAGCAGTCGCTGCTCAAGCCGCTGCTGCGCGCGGCCCACCTCGCCTCCCAGCAGGATCGACCCCTGGGCGTGCTGCTCTCGGGCCTGCCGTCGGCCGCCGAGACCCTGTTCGACGAAGGGCAGACCTACACCGAACGGCTCGAGCGGCTCGAACTCGGGCTGCTCGACCACGACGGCACGGTCGAGGCGATCCGCCGGCCGTTCGAACGCGAGGCCGACGCACTCGTGGACGACCACGTCCTCGACCTGGTCCACGAGGAGTCGGGCGGCTACCCCTGGTTCGTCCAACTGTGGGGCGCAGCGCTGTGGGACAACGCCCGAGCACCCGACCGCATCGGCCTCGCCGACGCGCGCACCGCCGGCGTGGAGGTGCACGAACGCGTCCAGGCGTTCTTCGCCGACCGGTGGCGGCGCGTCCCGTCGGGCCGGGGCACCCTGCTCGCCGTGGCACTCGCCGAGCAGGGCGGCGACACCGAGATGGGGGACCTGACCGAGGTCCTCGACCTGACCCACCAGGCACTCTCCCCCGCCCGGCGCGACCTGGTCGAGCGCGGCCTGTGCTGGGCCCCGGCCCGCGGTCGGCTCGCCTTCACCGTGCCCGGCTTCGCCGAGTGGATCGGCCGCGCCCGACCGGACCGCACGTGATCGGCCCGT
Organism: Actinomycetota bacterium; assembly: GCA_018335555.1. Lineage (GTDB taxonomy): Bacteria > Actinomycetota > Nitriliruptoria > Nitriliruptorales > Nitriliruptoraceae > Egicoccus. The sequence continues at coordinate 5,686 of JAGXST010000121.1, forward strand.
TCCTGGACCTGCAACCGCCACGTACCCCCGAGGCGGTTCCTCGCATACGTCGCGACGTCGCCGCATGGGCGCGGACCACGGGCGTCAGCGAGGCCACGATCGACGACCTGTCCCTCGTGGTCACCGAGTTGGCCACCAACGCCGTCCGCCACGGTTCCGGCACCCGGATGCGGGTGGTCGTCGGCCGCATCGGCGACGCCATCGACCTGAGGGTCGACGACGACGGTCCGTCCCCGTCACCCGAGCCGACGCCAGCCCCCGGCGAGCACGGGCGCGGCCTGGCGATCGTGCGTGCGCTGGGCGGCGACGTCACGCTCGACCACGGGCCGAACGGCACCTCGGCGCACGTGAGGCTGCCGGTCCGGTCCGACACCGCACCTCCAGCCGGCGCCGCTACCCTGCCCCCCTTCCAGGGCCCGTAGCTCAGTTGGCAGAGCGCTGCCTTTGCAAGGCAGATGTCGTCGGTTCGATTCCGATCGGGTCCACCTCGCTCCGCGTACCACCGCGGTAGGCAGTTCATCCACAGGGGTTGGCCAGGGCTGCTCCGGCCATGTCGCACCCTGATCGTATGGTTTCGACCATGACCTCGACCACTGCCCGGACCCGCGTTCGCCGTCGTCACGGCGGGCCTCGGGGGCGTCTGCATCCCGACCACGAGTCGCGCTACGCACCGATCCGACGCATGGTCGCGGGCGAGGGCGGCCCGGTACTGGTGGCGGATGAGCGGGCGGGCTACGACGCGGGCGCTGACGACGCGGCCGGCGGCGGGGTGCCGTGGCCGGAGGGTCCGGATCCGCAGCCGGTGGGTGATCTGCGTGCCGCGGTCGGCGTGGCCCGAGCGGCGCTGCTCGAGGTGGGTCGTATCGCGGCGGTGCGTGGGGTGTCGGGCGGTGGTGAGCTGGCTGGTCTGGCCGAACTGGTCGACACGCTGGATCGTGGTCATGCGGCAGCGTTGGAGTTGGTGGACCGCATCGAGAGCGAGGGGCTGTCCGAACGAAGGACCGGGTTGCCGCTCGAGAACCTGTTGGCGGTCGAGACCAGATGACCCCCGACGGGACCGTCAACGTCAAACGCGGACGACACACCGCCACCTGCGACCCACCCTACGCCGACATCCCATCGACGGCTGACCATCCCGGACGGCGCGGGCACCGGACCCGTCAGGGCAGGATCCGGTCGAGGAGGGAAGGGTCGGGGACCAGGCCGACGGGCCCGAAGCGGCGGGCTGCCTCAACGAAGGCCGGGGCGCACGCGGCGAGCTCGGCAAGAAGCGCGCGCGCCTCGTCCTCGCGGCCGGCCAGACCGAGCACGATGGCGCGCCACATGAGCAGGTCCGGTTCGGTGTGCGGATCCTCCTCGCGCATCCGGTCGAGGTCGACCACGGCCGCCACGGCGTCGCCGTCGAGCGCCCGCTCGAAGGCGGCCACGACGCGGTGGTAACGGCTGCTCTGGTCCAGCAGACGGTCGAGTTCGGCCACCGGCTCGGGATGGTCGTCGACCCGCAGGTCCACCACCATGTCCCGCCACGGCCGGCCCG